>NZ_JAAHHZ010000290.1:0-5822 GCF_010672005.1 Moorena sp. SIO4A5
TGCTGGGATTTTGCTTACCTGGGATCGGGTTGCTCTATACCCTAATGACTATAGATTCAGCATGGCGACATTGGCAAGGAAGGGGTGGTGCTTGGAAAGGAAGGGTTTATTCGGTTGAGGGTTGAGGTTGGAGGTTGGAGGTTGTTCGCGTAGCGTGGCCGTTCGCGTAGCGTGGCCTAAAGGCCAAAAGGCCAAGGTTGTTCGCGTAGCGTGGCCAAAGGCCAAGGTTGGAGGTTTAAGGTTTAAGGTTTAAGGTTTAAGGTTTAAGGTTTAAAGTTTAATTTTATAGCAGTCGAAGTAAAATTTAAAACATATTTTTGTGACCAGATATGCTGTTGCTTATTAACTATTACCCTTTCCATAACTATACTTCAATGTCTATAATTCCTTTCTACTGCCCCTAATGCTTTCAGGGTTGCTTTTTCTAAGTCCGTTAAACCTTGGATTCCAGTGATTTTCATGTTGGTGTAGGGTTTGTTGCTGAGGGTTTTGATGCATTCGCCTGTTTGAATGTCCCAGATTTTAATAGTTTCATCTAAGCTGCCACTGGCAATAATAGTGCCATCACAACTGATAGCTAATCCAAAAATTATGCTAGTATGACCGTTTAGAGTTTTCAAAGATTGTCCAGTTCGTACATCCCAAAGTTTTACAGTTGCTTCATGACCGCTACTGGCAATAGTTTTGCCATCAGGACTGAAGACCACAGACCAGAACCAACCACTATCACCTTGAAACGTTCGCAGACATTCTCCAGTTTGGATATCCCACAACTTAATAGTTTTATCTTGACTGCTACTGGCAATAATTGTGCCGTCAGGGCTAAATGCTACTGAAAATACTCGCTTCGTGTGACCCAACAAGGTTTGAAAACAGTCTCCAGTATTAATATTCCATAGTCTTACTGCTTTGTCCTCACTGCTACTGGCAATAGTTGTACCATCAGGACTAAATGCTACTGATCTTAGGGGAGCAGCGTGCCCCTCCAGGGTTTTGAGCACTTTTCCAGTGCTTAGATTCCATAGCTTTAGGGTTTTATCCCTACTACCACTAGCTAGGGTCATACCATCAGGACTGATGGCGATTGCGGGTGCTATGTTGTAGAAACCAGCGGTACTCTCCTGAAAGGTTTTTAGTACTTCTCCAGTACTAATATTCCATAACTTTATAGTTGTATCATCGCTGCTGCTGGCTAGAGTTATACCATCGGGGCTGAAAACTAAGGAATAAACCCCTAAAGTATGTCCTTGAAGAGTATTAATGCATTCTCCCGTGCTTAGATCCCAAACCTTAATTCTATGGTCATAACCACTACTAGCGAGTATCTTACCGTTAGGACTAATAGCTACTGATTTTACCGAGTCACTATACCCCTGTAAGGTATGCAAACATTCTTGCTGCTTAATACTCCATAACTTTACTTTTTGATCGGCACTGCTACTCAATAAAGTTTTTCCATCGAGGCTAATATCAACTGAAAAAACCTCCAGGTTGTGTCCTGTGAAAGTTTGGATACATTCTTCCTGGTCAAAAGCCCATACTTTCAAAGTGTGATCTGCACCACCACTTACTATACTATCACCATCACGGCTAAAAACTACTGATAATATTCGACCACGATGACCTTGCCAAGTTTTAAGACATTGACCTGTATCGATGTCCCACAACTTAATAGTAGGATCTTGTTTACCAGCAGTACTACATATAGTTTTGCCATCTGGGCTGAAAGCTACGGAATGAAGTCGATCCGTATGACCATGCCAGGTTTTTAGGCATTCTCCACTCTCAGCATCCCAAAGTTTGATATTGCAGTCATAAGATCCACTAGCAATCCTTTTACCATCAGGACTAATATCCACCGCTCTGACTCGCTCAGTATGTCCTGCCAAAGTTCTCAGACATTGACCAGTTTTGATGTTCCAAAGCTTGATAGTTTTGTCATCGCTACCACTAGCTATAATCTGACGCTCTGAATTTAAAGCAATTGACCAAATTCCATTAGTATGTCCTCTAAGAGTGTGTAGACACTGTTGAGTTTGCACATCCCAGATTTTAACGGTTCTGTCACCGCTACCACTAGCGATAATCTTACCATCTGCACTAAAAGCAATTGACTGAATCCAATCCGTGTGTTCTTGAAAAAGCGCGATTGGCTTACAATCAGCTACTCGCCATAAGCGAATGTCTCCAAGGCGATCGCTTGTGGCAAAAATCTCACCATTGGGGTGAAAGGCAACAGAAAAAACTGTACTAAAGACTTTATTAAACAGGGAATGAGCCAGATTTGCCCCAGCAAAATTCACCTCTGTTAAACTAGCACCAACAAAATCCCCACCCAAAACCATACAACCACTCAAATCACAACCTTCCAACGCCGATGGCTGTGCCTTCAACAACAAGGTTGCCGCATTCCCTCCCACATAACCAACTTCCTCCTCAGTCTTACCCCTCGTTCCCCTCACAACCTCTAACAAACTTTCCTTGGTACCCTCCCCAGCCTCAAGCATGGGAACCAGCAAATCCAACACCGCCTTAGCCAAAGGTGCTTTACCAAAGGTACTGGGCAAATCCACCTGAGCCTCAAACCTGGACACATCAGCAATTTCTGCCAAATCAGCTGCCAAGACTCCCAACTCCGCAGCTAACTTAAACGCGACAAAAAACTCCAACAAAGAACGATGGGCTGGAGTATAATCACCTAATTCATCACGAATTAGCATGGTTTGCCCCATCATGTCATAATGCCAGTGGTCTAAATCCTTTTGCTCCTGTACCACCCTCCCAAACAACCGCCGAATTCTGTCGGGGAACAATCGATAATTAAGCTTCATTTTGTCAGTAGACAACATTTCCCAAGACAACTCGCACAGGAAATAGAGCTTATCTGCCATTGAGGTAAAAGTGCGATCGCTTTTAATATCCCGCTCCATCTTCCGGCGTGTTGCATAGAGATAAATGCGGGAAATATCCACAGGTTTACCAGCCTCAATTTCCGGTAAGGCTTCCAAAATTAACTCAATCATCACCGGACGACGAGCTAAATCTAACAGTTGAGTATTTCCCATCACTTTCTGAACCGTTTCCGGTTTAGCTTGGAATGACAGCACTTTTCGGATTTGGTCATCATTAAACTTCTCTAATTTTAGTACTTCAAATTGGGGTTTTTCTCCAGTCAGTTTAGCTGTGGATGCTTGCAATTCGGCATTCAGTAAAGCACGACCTTCTTTAGCTTCAGGAAAATGCTCAGTGCGACAGGTAAGAATAACCTTAGAATTGGGAACGACCACCCGTGCCAATTCCCAAAAATTGTTTATCATCCGCTGACGATCAACTTTGGCTGCCATCTCATCAAAACCATCAAAGATAATTAACAGTTTCCCCATGCGGTTGAGTTGTTCAAACACATTGCTGTTGATCCGGAGGTTGTGTTGACTAAAGAAGAAACCCGCTAGCACATTTTTTACATCCAAAGCTCTAGCATAATCCCGCAGCGTAATTACTAAAGGCAGACGAGGACGTTCTCTTCCCCTAGCTTTTGCAGTTTTATAACGTTGCACAGCACTCCAGGCATAGTGAAAAGCAAACCAAGTTTTTCCCATACCAAATTCCCCCAGCACTGAAATATGTTCCTTTGCTGGGTCATCAAGCCAACGGTCAATATAGCCATCAATCCAACCATCCTCTGATTCATAGTGACTGACAGCGACTAGGTGTTTAGTGGCTGGATGAAATTCTTCTTTAGTACAAGCCAGAGGCACATACATCTGGTCAATGCCTCGGCTTTTTACCTCTGCTTCTAACCAATCAATGTAACCACTAAAATCTGCTGTTTCATCGAGAAGTTCATCAAAGGTATAGCAAAATAGATAGCGGTTTTCTCGTTGCTGTACCTGCTCCCTTGCTGCTTTGCTAATGCGGCGACTGGTTACCAGCCACCCTTCATCAGTGCTTTGTGCTTCTACTGATTGACGCAGTGCTTCTAAGTCACTAACTTCTGCTTCTCCCTGTATCCCTCGTACTAAAATGCGGTCATAGCCCCGCCGTGCAGGAATGTTAATAATCCACTCAAAATAATCATCTCCCCAGACTTGGTAATTTTCCATCTCATAGCTAAGTGCTTTAAACCAACCTCTCATCTGTTCGGCTAAAACTGATTCTCTCGGTTGAGTTCGGGATAAAAGACCTTGATCACTTATTTCTACTAAGCTATTAGGTTTTTCTAGTATTCTTTGTAAACTTTGCTGGAAATTTTTTCGCTGATGGTCACCTATTACTTCTAGTGGTGTACGGGAACGTTTGGCAATGTCGATAAACAGGGCACTAAATTCAGCCAACTCGCGGCGATAATCAAGACCTAGTGCTATAATTTTATCCGCCAAATCCTCATTCTGGAGATAGTCTTGAGCTACATCTAACCATAGACTTGGGTTATCCTGTTCAAAAGCAGTCCTGAATGCTTTTTTTACGTTTGCCTGTCGCAACAGCTTAAGGAATGGTTCTGGTTTCCCTACACCGTATTCAATTAGGGTGTAGACATAAACACCTTCAAAATTCTTGGGTGGTGCATCAGGTTTGAGCTTGAATTTTGTTAAGAGTTTGACAACGGTTTCTTGGCGATTCAGCTTGTCTGTTACCTGAGTAACACCTAAAGAGACAATGGCACTAATGATGTCGTCAATTATGAACATGGGTGTGGTGGGGATAACTAGCTTTACCAGAGTCAGCTCATCTAAATTCGTATCACAAACTACAGATGAAAGTTATTTTATAGTATCACAAACCTAAAATCTGCTGCGGCCATGTCAATAAGCTGCCTCCATTCTCAATAATTTTGAGATTATTGAGAATGTGATTTGATAAATCTGAAAAATCCTAATGGCGTTCGCGTTCACGGAGTGTGGCGAAGTCAAGCGTCGGCTTTACCGAATCGCAACGGTTTATTCTTTTTTGCTCAAAGTACCTTGAAAGTTCAGCGATTGAGTAGAACAAAGGTACTTATTTTGACCTCGATTTTTTCCAATTTCAATAAAAATTGGTTTAATCAGATTTTTTTCAGTTACAATTTATAGAAAATTAGATGAGCTTACCCTGCTAGCTTTACCGCCAGAAGTGTTTAATTTAGCAATATAATTTTACCAAAATGGCTGATGTCTGTCTATCGTTATTGTCAACAGAACAGGAAGTAGGATAATAATCATCAAAACTATATTTAAAGATATTTTTAAGCCTCGAAAACTACTTCTCCTCTCCCCCCACACTTCCGACACTTCCCCTTTGAGCCTAATCTAAGAAAACACCCTTGTTACCATCATCCTACTGGGCAAATTGCTGAAATTTGCGCCATTATATCAATGTTTTCGGTGTGAGTAGTCAACTATCGTTCCCAATGCTCAAACTTACTTGGAGCTTACCCCATGTAACTCCAGCTGCGATCGCTGCAGCCTTTCTACTAACTCCCAATGGTCTAGCCAATGAATCTCAACCAAAGTCAACAACCGCCCAGGAATTATCCATAGCAGTAGAGTTACTTCCCCCCATCTCTGTGGAAGTCATGGAGCAGGTGACACCTGTTGACCAGTTGTTACCAGGATCACCAATAACGGAATTACCAACAAGTACACAAGGGTTTGACCATGAACTAACTCCCCATATCGAACCCAATATCGAACAGACAGATGATCCGATGGCTCAAGTCACATCAGTATCCCAGTTATCGGATGTCCAGCCCACAGATTGGGCATTCCAAGCCTTACAATCTATCGTAGAGCGCTACGGTTGTATGGCAGGATATCCTGATGGTAGCTATCGTGGCAATCGTCCCC
>NZ_JAAHHZ010000291.1:0-5805 GCF_010672005.1 Moorena sp. SIO4A5
AACGGTTCCAGGGGGGGATGGGTTTGAAATTCCACAATCTGCTCCCGCCAATCCCAGAAATCTGGAGCCCGGAGGCGAAACTCATCCAAAAATTGGGGTTTATTGAGCCAAAACATCAATACCATGTCTCGCTCAAACAGGGATTCTCTACCGACATTCAGTCGTTTTAGCTCATTGATGCGACGAGGTGTGTCCAACTGCTCAATCCCGAAGGCCATGATCAGAGGACGACTGGGAGCAGGAGTTTTGAGAGAGGTCTCTTGATCGAGGGGATTAAGACGGTAGAGAAAATTAATTAAAGACTCGTCACTATAGAAACAGTTGCGAAGCTGAAACCCTTGGTCACTCAAGGCTTCTTGACTAACAACAGAGTTCAACTGCTCCACCACTGGATGGTTGGGACCACTTTCGGGAGCAATGGCAAAAATAATGGTGGTGCCACTAGATAGTGCCAGAGTGGTGACTAAGCTATCCAGCTCATTATGGTCAGCGGGAGTCAATGGATCAGGGGCTGTTTTCATGGGTGAGTATTGAGTGAGAGAGGGAAGATGGGGAGATGGGGAGATGGGGAGATGGGGAGATGGGGAGATGGGGAGATGGGGAGATGGGGAGATGGGGAGTGTGGGATAGAGGATTAGTATTCACAAAAATCGTTAATTTATTGGATTTATGAGGTTGAGAAGAGTACCTCATAATATAGCAATTCTACGACTTGTGAGGTACAAATATCTGGTTTTTAGGGAGCAGGGAGCAGGGAGCAGGGAGCAGGTAAGAGAGAAAAAGCAAAAGCCAATAGTCAAACAGTTATGTGTACCTCATGAGTCCTAGAAACGCTATAGATGCAAGAAACGCTATCAATTCTCAATTCTCAATTCTCAATTCTCAATTCTCAATTCCCTATTACCATCGCGACTACTCAGAAATTGCCTTTCTGAAAAACCTCATTGCCTCAACTGTAGACGCCATTACTACAGACCTAGTTAACAACTCCATATCTAGGTCTGGTAACACCTCTGAGGTATAAATTCGTTCGTAACCGTCTGCTCTGAGATGATGTAAGGTAAATAGACCATCTTCCCAGAACCAGACTTCAGGTACACCCAACTCCCGATAGCGATTGAGTTTGGAGAGATTACCACTGGTAAAAACCACTTCGATAGATAAGTCTGGAATTTTCTTTGGCTTTCCGATACAATAAGACTCATCCGCTTGTGCTGAGGCTACCCCTGGTTTTTCTTGGGTAAAGCTTCCTGTAGGGGTGAACTCAATTCCCTTTTCTTCAAAGTAGATAGCTAACAGAATCCCGATCAAGCGGCTAAAGGTTTCGTGGTCTTGAGAAACTGCCAAGATTTCTACTTCTCCTCCGTAGTAGAATAACCGTATTCCTGGTGAATCGACAAAGCTCTGTTCCAGTAATTTGAATTGTTGCCAATTCATCCCAGAGTGAATCAGCCGTTGGTCTTTTGGTTTTGAGAGTGTCTGTGTCATTGCTTCCATTCCCGATTACCCATGCCCTTCCCCCCTTTTTCAGGCCAGGGCTGTTTCATTCTAACAAAACCCAAAGCCTAGACCATCAGCTGATAGCTGAATGCTTACCTGAAACCTAAGAGCTGACAGCTGAATTCTGACTCCCTTGCCACTGTTCCAAGTCTTCAATAATAATCGGATGCACATCAAACCAGGTATCGTCACCGTAATACCCTAAGACATACTTATTTTGTAAAAGTTCATCACAAATGACAAATTCACCTTGCTTGGGCAAATGATGGGTATTGGTAGTTAAGCGACCAGTTTGGTGAACAGTAGCCAATTCTTTAAAATGATAGTCGTTGATAGTATAGGCTTTGCGTTCTTCTTGAATCGCCTCCTTAGCAATGGTTGTGTCTACATATTCCTTTTTTTTCTTCAGGGCGACCTGACAAGCCCCCCGCGCTAGTCGGATTAAATCCCGGATCACACCACCACTCTTTTCAGATATTAGCTCTAGGGCATCGGGAGTGAATAGATCTGTTTCGTTAATTTTAGCTAATCGTTTGGTAATCACAGACTTCAAGATATCTCGACCAACTTTGTTAGGGGTTGAGGTCGGACCAGAATTGCGATCGCGTAGCGTGGCCGTAGGCCAATCGCATTCAAATACAGGCAAATTATACAAATCCAAAGGTTGGAAGCTTTCCATCGGTTGGCGAAAGCTAGGGGAATATCGTAAGGAAATTGGAATGGTGTAGATGATATGACACTCTAATTCTGTCAGGAGCGGGCTAGCAAACATTTCCAAAGCGGTTCTCAAATCATGGCGATCGAGACCATCTACAATGACTAATAATTTTTGCTTGCGGTCTTTCTCAGCAGCTTTGATAATATCGTTAACTCGATCAATGATGTCACTAACAGCAGGGCGAATGTTAAGGGTTTTAGTCATATCCCGAGTTAATCCCCGTTTTAGAATTAACCCCAATTTTTTCAAAACCTCTGGTAATTCTAACTGTTCAGTATCTGTTTCTTTATCTTGATAAATTACTGTTGTTAGGCTATTTTCTAAATCATCCAGTAAGCGCTGATCCCGATTTGACCACCAGCCTGGTTTAATGGCTTGGCGACAAACCTCCATTCCAATCAACACCACCACCTCAGCATAACCAATGTTATAGCGGTCGAGAGCTGTTGCCGTATCAACCCAGATCACCGCATAATTTTCTGCTAGCTCCTGTTCAATTCGTCGCAATTCCGTTGTTTTTCCACTGCCCCGATGACCAGCTAATAAAAACTTAGCTGGCTGGTCTTCCATTACCAGAGTAGCGATTAAATTTTCTACTGGACTATCCTCTCGCTGGATATAAAAATCTTTCATTTCCTCTGGTGTGGTCAGGGGTTGCTCTGGGTTAAAGAGTTGGTAAGCTGGTTTCCAATAGTTGGGATTGCTCATGGTTAAGGGGAATAGGGAGTAGGGAGTAGGGAGTAGGGAGTAGGGAGTAGGGAATAGGGAACAGGGAACAGGGAACAGGGAATAAAATTTAGATTTAGATCATAACTATAATATTAAGCAGTCAGCGGTCAGCGGTCAGCGGTCAGCGGTCAGCGGTTAGTCGTCAGTTGTCAGTTGTCAGTTGTCAGCCTAATGCTTACAATAAAAATTGTGCGCATTAGCTGATAGCTGATAGCTTACGACTGACCGCTGATAGCTTACGATTCCCCTAGCACTATCATGGTCTATTATCTCAAAGATAAGTATATTATTTTACTTACGGCTTTTGGCTTTAAGCGTGTTTTTGGTACGGAAGAAAATAAAGCACTACTTATTGATTTTTTAAATACCCTTTTACCACCTCATCATGAAATTGAAGATGTTACCTTCAAGAATACAGACAAGGTAATTTTTGAAATCTACTGTCAAGCCAAAACTGGGGAAGGCTTTATTGTTCTACTTCAAAAAGCAAAACAAAACTTCTTTAAAGATAGAAGTGTTTACTATTCCACATTTCCAATCCAAGAACAAGCGCAAAAAGGCGATTGGGATTATCAGTTAAAGGCGGTTTATACTGTCGGTGTCTTAGATTTTGTTTTTGACAACCATAAAGATGATGAGACAATCCTACATACTGTGGAGCTAAAAAATCAGGATTGTCAGGTGTTTTATGACAAACTCAAATTCCTGTATATTGAATTACCCAAATTTACCAAAACCCTAGACCAGTTAGAAACACATTTTGATAAATGGCTGTTTGTCCTTAAAAATCTATCAGAATTACAGAATCGCCCTCAACCTTTCCAAGAGTCGGTCTTCAATCAACTGTTTGACGTGGCAGAAATTGCGAATTTTTCTCGCACTGAACAGGATAACTACCAAAACAGTCTCAAATATTACCGCGACATGAATAATATTGTCGAGACTTCTAGACAAGAAGGGTTGCTACAAGGTCGAGAAGAAGGTTTACAAGAAGGTAGAGAAGAAGGGCTAAAACAAGGTCGAGAAGAAGGAGCACAACGAGAACGAGCACTGATTCTCCGTCTGCTATCCCGTAGCTTAGGAGAAATACCGAGTGAACTGCAACAGCAAATTCTTCAACTATCACTGGACCAGTTGGAAGGGTTGAGTGAAGCCTGCTTAGATTTCTCGAATCTTGATGATTTAAGGGTTTGGTTGAATGAAACTTAAGAGTAATACAGCGGTTTTTAATTCGGTCAGGTACAAATTTCTAGGTTTTAGGGAGCAGGGACTTCGGAGCAGGGAATAGGGGATGAAAAGGGAGATTAGCTACCAGAAGTAAGCCAAGAATAAAATGCCCATCCTTGGGAAGGTAATTAGGAATCCTAACTTTTTCCTGGTAGCCTCCACTAGATTTAAGCTTGATCAAACCAAAGAAAGATTTAAAGGATCTATCGACAATCTTTAGGGTTTGTTGAGCAATATCCGTCGGTAATAACTTGTAATTCTCATTCTCTTTCGAGTGATAATAGTTGCTCTCGTATCGTAGATGCTTTCGTTCCTGAAAAAAGTACTGACGGACATTATAGAGTCCCACATTGAACATATTTTTGCTCAAGTGACACATCTGCCTGAGAGCTTTGATCTGCTGCTTGTCTAAACGAAGATTATTAACTTGAGTTAGCATCCAGTATTCCCGCTACTGAAACTAGTATTTTAGCGGAAATGTCTAAGACACGCAACAGATCCAATCTCCAATTCCCAAGGGGCTGTGTGCGGAACCTGCGTCCGCACTTTATACGCCCCGTCTCCCGCGCTTCATGCGCGGGTATAACGGGAGTCCCCTTGGAGTTGAAAGATGGTTAATTTGAATCCTCAAAAGTTGCAGTTAACTACCGATAGTCATGATAAAAAATCCCATCATGTCTGCGCCTGGGAGAATAAATTCTGACTCCCCTACGGTTACGATAGTAGATTTCATCGTCCCTGCGCTTGGGAGAATAGACTCGCCCGCGCCCACGCCTAGGAGAATAGATTCGCACCCGCCCACGCCTAGGAGAATAGATTCGCACCCGCCCACGCCCACGCCCACGCCTGGGATAATAGATGCGCCGATGCCTGCGGTGTGAACGATGCCTGTGTTTACGCCCGAATGAAGAGATGACAACGTCTAGGTTACTATCTCCAACAACGATGCGACTTTCAGCGTTAACTGGAGCTACAGGCACTAGAGCCATCAGTCCTGTGAGAAGCACAATTGAGAATTTCATCTTGCTAACGTCTTGTGGAAGAGCAATGCTATTTAAGCTAGCGATAGATTAGGTAAAAGCGTCAGCTATCAGCTAAAGGGGTTTAGTCAGGTTTGTGACACCTTTTTAGTCGGGTGTTTTTGTCGAACTAAAGATCCATGCTTGATAGCTGATAACTGATCGCTAAATACTTACACAGATAGACGAGATAAACGTAGCTTACCTTAATGAATGTTCCCATACCCCCCTCTCTGGTGGTATTTTTATGCGATCGCTCTTAGCGGAAGCTTCGCTTCATCGCGAAGCGGTTCCAAAGGAACATAAGCATTCAGCTATCAGTTATCAGCTATCAGCTAGCAGGCGCTTTAACTGAACGGGGTCGGATGAGTAAAACGAGCACAGATTTTCAACCAGTCGCACCAGCACCGTAAACTGTTTTCTTACCTCCCGTTGATTAGCTGACGGCTGACAGCTGATTGCTGAATGCTTACGATTACTGACCACTAGGGCGTGTTTTCAAAGTTTTCCGCAAGATTATGATCCCCCCCAGCCCCCCTTAAAAAAGGCAGGGCTGTTTCAAACTTTAGTAAGTTAACGATTATTGGAGATAGGGGGATAGGGGGATAGGGG
>NZ_JAAHHZ010000292.1:0-5789 GCF_010672005.1 Moorena sp. SIO4A5
AACATTAATTCTAATACTTGAGTTTGGACACTAGCATCCAGCATACTCACTGGTTCATCACAAATCACCAAACTAGGATGAGTAATCAATGCCCGAGCAATAGCAACCCGTTGTTGTTGTCCTCCAGAAAGGTCAGCGGGATATCGATTGTAGTAATCCTCTACAGGCGTTAATCCTACTCGTTCTAGCATTTCCTTGACCTGGTTTTTTGCTGCTGTTGGATTAGCCGCTAATTTATGAATAAATAACGGATCGGCAATACTTTCTCCCACAGTCATTAAAGGATTAAGACAAGCATGGGGGTCCTGAAATACCATTTGGATTTGACGACGAATCTCTTGTAGGGAATGTCGATTGAGTTTAGCTAAATTTGTGCCTTTAAACTCAACTGTTCCAGCCGTAGGACGAACTAATTGCAAGATAGTGCGAGATAAAGTACTTTTGCCACAACCAGATTCTCCTACTAGTCCTAAAATTTCACCAGGATATAAATCAAAACTGACGTTATCCACAGCTTTGATAACGTTTTTTTCTTGAGATACCAGTTGCTGAATAAAATTGCTTTCTAAGGTATAATATTGCTTGAGATTGGTAACCCGTAGCAAAGGGGTAGGAATGGCAGAGCTGGAATTTCCCTCAGGGTCATGACTGTTATTGTGGTCTTTAACTGCCTGAAGATGTAGTGCCGCTTCTAAGAGCGATCGCGTATAGTCATGGTTAGGTTGCCACAGAATCTGTGCCACTGGCCCAGTTTCCACCATTTTGCCACCATACATGACCGCAATGCGATCGCAATATTCCCCAATCATGGCCAAATCGTGAGAAATCAGTAACAGTGCCATGTCCCGTTCTCGACAAGCCATTGTTAATTCTTCTAATATCTGTGCCTCTACCGTAACATCCAAGCTGGTGGTGGGTTCATCTGCTACAATTAGCTTGGGATTGAGCAACAACGCTAATGCGATCGCAACCCGTTGCCGCATCCCCCCACTAAATTCATGGGGATATTGAGAGAAGCGATTAGCGGGGATTTTCACCGCATCTAGAGCTTCTAATACTTTTGCTCTACTCTCACGTCGTGATAGTTGGGGTTGGTGAGCTTTGAGGGTTTCTAGGCAGTGTTCCCCTATAGTCATTAAAGGGTCAAGGCGAGTCATCGGGTCTTGAAATACTAGCGCTACTGCTTCTCCACGAAACTGGCGCAGCTGTGTAGGGGTTAAGTCAAAAACCGACTTTCCGGCAAACCTTACCTTTCCTTTTACTTGGGACCGTTGCGGTAACAACTGCATGATTGCTCGTCCCAAAGTAGACTTACCGCAGCCTGACTCACCGACTAATCCCAGTCGCTCCCCTGAATCTAGCATGAAGGAAACATCATCTACTGCCCAAGTGGGTTTTTCAAGGGATTGGCTCCTAGGATAGGCCACCTGCAAGTTTTCGACACAAAGTAGCGGTTCACTCATCGATTAAATTTTCCTCTCCTAAGAATATAAAAACTTTGATGGCATAACCATTAAATTTTTATTAAAATTTGTAAATCTAGAGTAATTCCTATCTAAGTCAACTGCTCTGATCGAGTTCATGAGGCCGTCAGTAGGATTGAGCAAAGTTATCCTATAAACATCTTTTTGACATCTTTTTGTCAGGGCATCACCATGGAACCTATAAATCCTCAAGTGTCTAATCACTATCAGCCAGAGTCAAATTCCCAAAACCAGGAAGAAACCAAAGGCAAATCCTCTGCATGGCTACTCACAGTCCTCTTTTTAGTAGGAGGTCTAGCGTTGTTGCAAATCTCGACAATACCAGAACCCCCTGTAGCCCCGACGAAAACTAAACAGATACCACCGCGACCTGTAGAAACTATTCCCCTAACCTTAGGTAAAGGAGTGAAACAGATCCAGTTACTGGGTGAAGTAGAGGCAAGTGAAAAAATCACGATTAAATCTCAGGTGGATGGTGTGATACAACAACTCAAAGTCCGAGAAGGCGATCGCGTTACCCCGGGAATGACCATTGCTATTCTTGATGGTGCTGACCAACAGTTAGCCCTAGCCCAAGCTAAGGCAAGGCTTGCTCAGGAAAAAAGTAATCTGGCTCGATTACAAGTAGGAACCCGTCCAGAAATTCTTGCCCAACGGCAAGCAGAACTGGATGCCGCTAAAGCTCGGGAACAAGAAGCAAAGGACAACCTTGATGGTATGATAGCCGTCCAACCCAATTTAATTGCCCAACGGCAAGCAGAACTGGATGCCGCTAAAGCTCGGGAACAAGAAGCAAAGGACAACCTCAAACGCATTGAAGCCTTAACTCTCGAAGGAGCTCTCTCTCAACGAGCAAAAGTAGAAGCCGAAAAATCGGCTGATGCAGCTACCAGTGAGCGCTTACGGGCTCAAGCTGCCCTAAGTGCAGAACAAACTAAAACCCAGCAAGAGATTGCTGAAGCCAAAAGTACCCTTGATGCCACCATCAGTGAGCGGTTGCGCATAGCAGCTCTGTTAGCGGAAGCCCAAGTCGGACCAACCCAGGAAGAAATTGATGCCCAGAAAGGGGTAGTAGCAGCAGCTCAGGCAGCGGTTGAGCAAGCTCAACTAGCATCAGAACGAGCCACGATTAAAGCGCCTACAGCCGGAGTTGTGCAATCCCGCCAGGTTGACAGGGGGAACTATGTGGAAGGTGGCGATGCCATCATTACCTTGGTCAATAATGCTCAATTCGATATCTTTCTAGAAGTGCCAGAACAGTTTACTAATCAGGTCAAACCAGGGATGTATGTGGAATTAACTGCACCGCGAAGTTTACCTAACTGGCAGCAACGAGCACAGATTACCAGCGTTGTGCCTACAGCCAATGCCAACTCACGGCGACAAATAGTAAGGGTAAATCTCAACAATCCCCCAAAAGACTTATTAGTTGGAATGGGAATTCAAGCCACCTTAGACTTACCCATTGATGTAGATCCCAGTTTTATTATCCCCCGTGATGCCATCATTAAACGAAAAAACCAATCCCTAATATATACCATTTCCCAAGACAAAGCACAACAGTTTACCGTAGAAATACTAGCGGACATGGGGGAAAAAGTCCTGATCACTAATCAACAATTACAAGCCAATCAACCCCTAGTTGTGTCAGGGGGTGAAGGGTTAAAAGATGGTTCACCAGTTAACATTACTAATCCTTAATTCCTAATTATCGGACCTCTTGCAAACCTCAAAAAACTTGTAGCACAGTGCGGAATTCAAAATTCAAAATTCAAAATTCAAAATTATTACATGTTTACTTATTCAAGGTTTAGTATATAAGAGTTTTGCTCTTTTTGAAAAGTATATTGATTTCCGCCGTGCTGTATTAGTCTCTAGAATCCTTCCCGATTTCCAATTCCCGATTCCCGATTCCCGATTCCCGATTCCCGATTCCCGATTCCCGATTCCCGATTCCCGATTCCCAATTCCCGATTCCCGATTCCCGATTCCCTAGTTCCTAAGTTGCCAACTTCGGCCAAATTTGATGAAACTTATCGAAACAGCTGTCCGGTGGCGACATGGCACATTTGTTCTGTTCTGCCTCCTAGCCCTATGTGGCATCTTAGCCCTATTCCAGCTTCCCCTAGAACTTCGACCAGGAGGTGATACTCCAGAAATTACCATTAGCACCTCCTACGCTGGAGCAGGACCGACGGAAGTAGAAGACCTGATTACTAGACCGATCGAAGAAGCCGTCGAAGAAGTCACAGGAGTTAAAGAAATTACCAGTAGCTCTCGCCCTGGACGCAGTCGGATTTCTCTCGAATTCAATTGGGGAACAGATATTGATGCTCGCTTAGTAGATGTCTTGAGCAAATTACAGCGAGTGTCCTCTCTACCCCCAGAAGCGGGAGACCCCTCTGCTGAAGTGGTCAGTGGTGTTAGCCGTCCCATGATGTGGATTGTCCTAATGCCCAAAGAAGGCTATGATTCTGACCCAGACCATTACCGTGACTTGGTTCAAGATGCCATCGTACCCAAGTTACGGCAAGTGGAAGGAGTGGGTCAGATTATTACTCCTGGGGGACGGGAACGGGAAGTGGAGGTGATTGTAGACCCGAAAGCCTTAGCTGACCGCAATCTAACCCTTTCTAATGTCGTGAATACTTTGCGCAATAATAACCGCAATATTCGCGGTGGACCGATGGTAGTGGGAAGACGGGAATACCGAGTCCGCACCGTCAGTCGCTCTGAGGATGTGAAGGAGTTGGAAGGGTTTGTGTTGCGCCGAGACCAATCAGGAACTGTCTATTTGGGGGATGTAGCTGATGTCCGCATTGGTCGCAAGCTAGAAAGTACGGTTCTTGTAGCAAATGACCAACCAACCGCTGGCATTGGTATCGAAAGACGAATTGGTAGCAATGTCCCAGAAATATCTAAGGGGGTCAGAGCAGTACTCAAGGAACTGGAAGCCCAACTGGAACAGCAAGGAGAAGGTGTCGAGTTTTTAATTAACTACGACGAGAATGGCTATATTAACCAATCTATTGCCTTAGTGCAGCAAAATTTGATCATGGGTGCGATTCTAGCATCCCTAGTGTTGCTGCTGTTTCTCGGGTCATTGCGCACCGTAGCAGTAATTGCCCTAACTATTCCGACTACTATTATTACCGTCTTTATTGTCTTAGCCTTGCTAGGTCGCTCTCTGAATGTGATCAGTCTGGCAGGATTAGCCTTTGCTGTCGGAATGGTGGTGGATAATGCCATTGTGGTGCTAGAAAATATCTTCACCCACATGCAACGGGGAAAAAATCCGATCCGAGCTGCTATTGACGGCACTCAAGAAGTGTGGTCAGCCATGCTAGCCTCTACTCTGACTACCGTAGCAGTATTTGCTCCCATTGTTTTAGTGACAGGGCAGCCAGGACAGGTGTTCTTTGATATTGGTATTGCTCTATCGACATCGGTATTGTTTTCCCTGTTTGCAGCTCTGACCCTAGTGCCTATGCTATCGGGACTGTTTCTTAATCAAGGGGAGGCGCAACAGATTTTGCAGGGGATGGGGGATGTCGGCACCCAAGGTTTAGACCCAAAACCATTGCGCCCAAAGCAGCGAAATAGAGGAGCAAAAATCCAAAATGTCCTGGTGCTAGCTGTAGCTAAAACTTCAGCAGTATTTAGAGTATGGCAAGGCAAGCTAGAGAGATTGTTATTAAAAACCGTGCGTTGGTCTGTTGGTGGCAAACGGATCGGAAGGCGTTTGGCTGTGTTGTTGATTCCTGTAGTATTGCTCTTTGTCAGTATTCGGTTACTCCCCCCCATGGATTACCTACCAGAAGGGAACCGTAATTTAATTATGTGGTTAACGGAACCCTTTCCAGGCACCAGTATTCCAGAATTCCTACGGCTATCCCAACCGGCCAGAAAGTTCTTGGCACAGCAGCCGGAAATTGACCGAACCTTGGTAATAGCAAGCTCGCGACGGAAAATGATTTTAGTCTATCTCAAGCCAGACTTAGCTACTGGTAGGAATCTCGATGACATGGTGAATCGGATGGGAAAGGTAAAATCTAATTTCCCTGGTTATCGCTTTGTGGTTGCTAGGCGCGCTGCCATTTTTCGGAATCCAGGCAAATCCTATACCGTGCGTGTGGTAGGACAAGACCTGGATCAATTAAACCAGTGGGGTCAGGATATTATTAAGCAATTGCGCCAACTGGACGGTGTGCGCAATGCTCGTTCCAGTTTTGTTACTGGTGCGCCAGAATTACAAGTAATTCCCAATCGAGTGCGACTGGCAGAAGTGGGCTTGTCAGAAGCTGA
>NZ_JAAHHZ010000293.1:0-5784 GCF_010672005.1 Moorena sp. SIO4A5
CACTAACTTTATAGGGATTGCCGTTATGAAAAACTGTTGGATAGGGAATAGGGAATCGGGAATCGGGAATCGGGAATCGGGAATAGGGAATAGGGAGCAGGGAGCAGGGAGCAGGGAATAGTAAGAAAGAGATCTGATGATTTTTTGGTGTAATCATAAATCAGCTTTGGGTTTTATGAACTATTTAGAACTGCTATAGTTAACGTTGAGCTAAATTACGGTAAACTGAAAACAATTGGGTTCGGTAAACTCGAATTCAGTGGTCAGCTAATGCGCTAAGCGCACGCTACGCGAACAAGTATCAGCTAAGGCAATTCAGTTAAGTCCAATGATGGAATCCACAGATTTTACTCACTCAGTCAGCTACCAAAAAGAATTGATTCTGAAATTACAGGCACTGCTGAAAAAGGAAATTGAAGGTAAAGCTCACTCTGACCGCATTGAAGAATTAGCGTCGGCCATTGAAAGTGCGACAGAGGCGCTCAACAACCTAACCCAGTATTTTAGAGAAACTTAACCTGTACTTTTCTCGATTAGACTCTAAGCAGTAGGTACTAGGCGTTAACTACTAACTAACACCTAATACCTAACACCTAATACCTAACACTTAACTCCTAACACCTAACACCTAAGCCTCAACACTAAATAGACTGATTACTAGGGCAAAGGTCGAAGCGATGCAGCGCGGTCTTGGGGGTTACCCCCATGAGCGACTGCATCAAGACAATGATTTTTAGTGCTTGAAGAGGTCAAGTCCTCTTTCGGGTTGAGCTGCAGAGGCACCAATATTAGGAGTGATGCCCACAAATTGATCAAATCAGTGATTCGGGCAAAGCCCGACGCTGCGCGAACGACTCTGGTCAAGATCAATCCCAGAACTAGGAAAACCTAGAGATGAAGTCAACACAGATGAAGTCAACACAGATGGAGTCTGGAAGGAACCAAGTAGGGAATCAATGGGATTGGTAATAGTACCAACGATGCCCTCAAAGAGACTGTCAGGTCCATCGGTAACACCATCCGGATTACTAATCGGGTTGTCGTTACCAATGGTGACACTGGCGGCACCACTAACGTGATAATTATTGGTGTTAGGGTTACTTATGGTGCTGGAAACCATGGCTGTGCCATGGATACTGGAAATGCGATTCCTTAAATCCCCTGAGGTATTGTCACTAATGGTACTGGTAGCCGTGCTGCTACTGCTGACCATTACCACACCGCCACCAGAGTTGCCTGTTCCCGTAGCGTGGCCTTTGGCCAAGGGATTGGGACTAATCCTATTAATAGCCGTCGCCCTGCTACTGACCTTGACGAGAGGGTCATCTGGGTCTACTGTTCGATGACTACTAATTTCAATCTTGGTGATATTCGCGGTTGTTCCATCTTGAGGCTGAATTTCGAGATCAAACACTTGGTCAATGTCATCAAAATCTATAATTCTTTGACTCTCTATAGGGGGCTTGACGTTAATCGGGCCATTGGTGATATCCAAATCACCAGTAGTAGCCAAATCTTCACCAGTTTCAAGGTCATCTAGGGGAGAAATCACTACAATCCCTTGACTAGTAGCACCAGTGTGGTCTTCTTGGTTTGGATTTGGTTGTAGATTGCAAAGGGAATCAAGCACAGAACAGCTATTGTTTATCATCGAGGTTTCTACTCGAACGTCAACAAAGAAATGAGATGGAGATTCCCTGATTGACTTTTTCCGGCTACCCAGGTCGAGTAGCCAGCACATTTTTCACTTTGTCAGTCTAAATTCTATCTAGGTGATCAAATTATTGCTCTCGAATGCAAGAAAAATTCACCTTTTCTGTTCGCGTAGCGGCTCGTACCGAGCATCGCGTAGCGTGGCCCAAAGGCCAATCACGACAGGGGGATGGTGCCCTTTATCCATCAATTTTCTGTTTACACTCCCAAACCGCTAGAGGTTTAATTCCCGGAGCGTCCATTACCGCTTTGATTTAATAAATATTCCCAAATCCGTCGTATTTCCTCTTGATTTTGGCGAATCTCTGCTTGACTTTGACGAATTTCCTCTTGACTTTGACGTTGATAGGTTGCCAAATCCGAAAACAATTTTAAGGTCTCATTCAGAGAAACTCGTAATTGAGTAATTTCTGCTTGATTTTGCTCGATGGTCTGAGAGTGACGATTAATGTATCGTGCTGCTGTCTCTAACAAGTTCTCTACTTGAGTTAATCTTTCTTCTGGTGTCATGTCTGATCACTTTGAATTTGAGAGATTTATCTATTAGATTCTTTTTTTTATCCTTATTTATGATATTAAACATTACTAAAAAATTAGGTAAGCATATGCGCTACAGATGGTGATAGCCGTAGGCTGAATGCTTACAAAATTAGTGCGTTCGCGTAGGGGCTCCATTCGCGTAGCGTGGCCCATTCGCGTAGCGTGGCCAATAGGCCAAGGCCAAGGAGCATCGGAAAGCGGTTCCTTACTGGCAGTGCCAGACGCTGCACGAACGAAACATCGCGTTATAGTTTGGTGGGTTAATAACGCACCAAACTAGTCGGAAACTGCTAGAGGTTTAATTCCCGGAGCGTCCATTATTGCTTTGATTTAATAAATATTCCCAAATCCGTCGTATTTCCTCTTGATTTTGACGTTGATAGGTTGCTAACTCGGAAAACAATTTTAAGGTCTCATTGAGGGAAACTCGTAATTGAGTAATTTCTGCTTGATTTTCCTCGATGGTCTGAGAGTGACGATTAATGTATCGTGCTGCTGTCTCTAACAAGTTCTCTACTTGAGTTAATCTTTCTTCTGGTGTCATGTCTGATCACTTTTACTTTGATATATTTATCTATTATATTCGATTTTTTATCATTATTTATGATGTTAAACATTACTAAAAAATTAGTGCGTTCGCGTAGCGGCTCCATTCGCGTAGCGTGGCCCAAAGGCCAAGGAGCATCGCATTCTAGTTTAGTGCGCTATTAAACCAATATAACAATTCTCTCCGCCCCCCCCGCCCCACACTCTTCGCCCTACTCCCTACTCCCTACTCCCTACTCCCTACTCCCTACTCCCTACTCCCGATAACGAAAGTACCTAACCCAATTGAGAACTGCTATAGTAATCATAGTATTGCTAACTTTAAGGTAGGAGAATGACAGACAAAAATTTTGTAGCTGATAATGCTACTACCACAGAAATACTCGAACAAGTTATTGAGGAAATACAGCAAACTCCCCAAGAATACTTACCCAATTTGTTGCAGATAGTTCGTTTGTTTCGTGAGAGTGTTACACAGGATACGGCAGAACAAAGCTTTCGTCAGGGATGGCAAGAAGCCATGACAGGGAATACACTTCCTGTTTCACAGCTGTGGGATGGGATTGATGCAGAATGAACCAGCCAAAATCCAAATCACGGTTACACCTGAGTTCAAGAGAAGCCTACGCAATCTAGCCAAGCGGTATCGTAATATCCGCTCTGATGTCCAGCCGATTATTGATCAGTTACAGTCAGGTGAAATTATTGGGGATCAGATCCCAAGCATTCCCTACACGGTATTCAAGGTCAGGGTTAGGAATAGTAATATTCAAAAGGGTAAAAGTGGCGGTTACCGCTTTATTTACTACCTAAAAACTTCAAATAACATTATTTTGGTTACTATTTAATCAAAGTCATATCAAGGAGATATTACATCCGACAAAATCCAGAAAATTGTGGCTAATTTTAAATCCCAGTAATTCCCTGGATTCAGTGCGTTCGCGTAGCGGCTCCATTCGCGTAGCGTGGCCCAAAGGCCAAGGAGCATCGCTTTCTAGTTTGGTCGGTTAATAACGCACCCAAGCAGTGGTAAAACGCTAGAAGTTTAATTCCCGGAGCGTCCATTACCGCTTTGATTTAATAAATATTCCCAAATCCGTCGTATTTCTTCTTGATTTTGACGAATCTCCTCTTGACTTTGACGTTGATAGGTGGCTAACTCAGAAAACAATCTTAAGGTCTCATTCAGAGAAACTCGTAATTGAGTGATGTCTGCTTGATTTTGCTCAATGGTCTGACTATGGCGATTAATGTATCGTGCTGCTGTCTCTAACAAGTTCTCTACTTGAGTTAATCTTTCTTCTGGTGTCATGTCTGATCACTTTTAATCTGATCTATTTATCTATTGTATTTTAGTTTTACTCCTTATTACCGATGTTAAACATTACTAAAAAATTAGTGCGTTCGCGAAGCGGTTCGTTACTGGCAGTGCCAGACGCTGCGCGAACGGAACATCGCCATCTAGTTTGGTACTTTATTAACCAACCAAAGCAATTACTTCTACCCTCTCCCTGGGCGTGTTAACCACACTTACCATATTTATTTTTATCATATTTACCACGCTTACCACGCTTACCACGCTGCACGCAAAGCTAAAATGTGGTAAATTAGGGAAATACGTATGAGCAGGTCGACAAAAATAAACTACCATCAAATAAGCTATTATCCACACCATTCAGGCAATTTAGCCCACCAGGCAGCAGGTGTTATCGTTAATTCCACCTACCAAATTATTTAGTAATCCAAAATTCCTCAGAATTTTGCCCTTGGCTGTGTTCGAGCGTCTGGATCAGCGATTAGACGAGATGAAGTCAACCTTGGCCGAAGAGGCAATACTCCTAAAGTCTGATATTTTGGTAAATCAGAGGGTGAGTACTGAGGCTCAGAGCCAGAGGTTTACCCTGATCGGATCAGAACAGTTCAGTTGTCTACTGTGGGGGGAAGCCCAACCGGAGACCTTAACTGGGTATGACTCTCTGATGAGACTGTACCAAGTGGGATTGACCTTCGCTCCGGATGCGATCGCAAACTTTCTTACCCATCTCAAGGACTCCTACCTAACCTCACCATTAGAAGTTGACACCTCTGAGGATATTCTCAACCTAATCAATAGGGCTCAAGCCTCCCTCAAACCCAATAATCCAGCTATTCAGAGCGAATTTACCCTATCATTAATCGATATTCTGTGTGACTACAGCACCGATGTTCCACCATTAGCAGAGCCAGATTATCCCTATGCGTCCATTTGTCAACCCGTAGCAGAAGCACTGCACCAGCAGGTTGAGCAAGAGCGATTGCTCAATCAGGTGACCAGTCAAATCCGTCAAAGCCAAGAGTTACCGCTGATCCTGACCACAGCAGTTGAACGGGTACGACACTTTTTAGAAGTAGACCGATTAGTCATCTATCAATTTGACTTCCCTTACAGCTCTAGTCCCACAGCACTAGAGCCAGCACCTGCTGCTGCCACTGAATTAGGCTGGGGTTGTATTACCTACGAAGCTAAAGCCTCCGATGGTATCCCATCAGTGCTGAATGTGATTGAGCAGGAGGAATGTTTAACCCATGTACCGAACTCTACACATAAATATCAGCGAGGGTCAACGGTTGCTGTTGATGATGTTGATAAGAGCTATAATACCCATAATTGCTTACTTAAACTGTTGCATCGACATCAAGTACGAGCCAAGTTAGTCGCACCAATTATTGTCGAAAACAACCTGTGGGGACTACTAATTGCCCATCAGTGTTTCGAGCCAAGGCGATGGCAGGACAGTGAAAAAAACTTTCTCCAGGCAATTGCTGAACACCTAGCCGTTGCCATCTATCAAGCGAAGTTATACTCCCAAGTGCAGCAGCAAAACAACACCCTTGAACAACGGGTAATTGAGCGCACCCAAGCACTCCGGGATGCTTTGCAAGCTGCTCAAGCAGCCAATCTTGCTAAGAGTGAGTTTCTAGCTACCATGAGTCATGAATTGCGCA
>NZ_JAAHHZ010000294.1:0-5776 GCF_010672005.1 Moorena sp. SIO4A5
TGGGAATAAATTTTGCTTAAGATTTTTGAAACATTTTTTTTTATAGTTGTTACGTGTATTCATATTTTTTGAAAATTAGTGACCTAGAGTTATCTTACTTAACAGTTTTAGTAGTTTACATTACAAGACATTGCAAGTTCGATCTAGATCAAACCAAAATAAGTTAATCTCACAACCAGATAACGTTGATCCCATCTCAACAAAACTTACGCATAAACCAGTAGTCAGGAGATAAGTAGGTAGGATGAGCAGGTAAGAGAAGCGTTGACGTATGGCACGTTTTAACCAACTCACCTCGCTACCATATCATCCCCTTCAAGCTCCGCTTCAATGCATAAGTCCAATTGAAATAATTTGGGGGTAAATTATGAACGGCAAAGCGTGTAAAGCCACCCGTAATGTGGCAATTGTTGGTCCGTATCTCAGTGGGAAAACCACTCTACTCGAAAGTTTGTTGTCCGTTACTGGTAGGATTTCTCGCAAAGGCACAGTAAAGGAAGGCAACACCGTCGGTGATAATGCCACCGAGGCCAGGCAACGCCAAATGAGTGTGGAGGTAACTGCCGCCAGCACCGAGTATCAAGATATCTGCTTCAATTTTATAGACTGTCCCGGTTCCATTGAATTTGCTCAAGAAACCTACAACGCCTTAGTTGGTGTGGATGCGGCTGTCGTGGTTTGTGAACCAGTAAGCGATCGCGTCCTCACCTTAGCACCCTTATTCAAATTTCTCGACGACTGGGAAATCCCCCACTTAGTCTTTATTAACAAAATGGATCGGTTTGAGTTGACCGATGATGCTAATGGTAACTCCTTACGGTCCGTCTTTGATGCCCTCAATTCAGTTTCCACTCGCCCCTTAGTACTGCACCAATACCCCATTGGTAAGGGAGAACACCTCACCGGGTTTATTGATTTAGTCACCGAGCAAGCCTATCTTTACCATCCTGATGCCCCAGCTGATCCGATCCCACTGCCAGAGTCATTGAAAGAGGCAGAACAGCAAGCACGCACAGAATTACTAGAAACCTTAGCAGATTTTGACGACCACCTCCTCGAAGAACTACTAGAAGAAATTGAGCCACCCCAAGAAGAAATTGTCCAAGACCTGAAGATGGAATTGGGGGCCGACTTGATTGTACCGGTATTTATGGGTGTTGCTCAGCAAGATTACGGGGTTCGCCCCTTGATCGATGCCCTACTGCGAGAATCACCAAGCCCAGAAACCACTGCCGAGCGTCGGGACATTGCTGGTGATGAATCAAGCACGGTGGCACAGGTACTCAAAACCTATTACACTCCCCAAGGTGGAAAACTCTCCCTAGTACGAGTGTGGCAAGGTAAACTAACAGATGGCATAGTCTTTAATGGTGTCCGTGCCGGAGGCTTATACCGTATGTTTGGTCACCACACTCAGTCAGTTTCCCAAGTATCTGCTGGTGACATCGTTGCCCTGGGACGCTTAGAGGGTATTAAAACTGGTGACACCCTGACCACTGATACGGGTAATCCAGAGATGAAATTACCAATAGCTGAGGCAACCAAACCAGTCTATGCGTTAGCCATTACTCCTCAGAAGCGCAAAGATGAGGTTAAGCTCAGTGGTGCCTTAACCAAGCTGCTGGAAGAAGACCCATCTCTGGTGTGGGAACAACATGGAGACACTCACGAAATCATCCTATGGGGACAGGGAGATATTCATCTTCAGGTTGCTCTAGACCGGATGAGCCGCAAATACAACTTACCGATGACCACTCACTTACCCCGAGTGCCTTACAAAGAAAGTATCCGCAAATCCACTACCTCTCACGGGCGCTACAAGCATCAAAGTGGTGGTCATGGGCAATATGGTGATGTCTACCTTGATATCCAACCCTTGTCTCGGGGTGAAGGGTTTAATTTCTCGGAAACCATTGTCGGTGGGGTGGTGCCAAAGCAATATATCCCTGGTGTGGAGATCGGAGTAAAGGAGTACTTGTCCCACGGACCCTTAGGCTTCCCAGTGGTAGATGTGGCTGTGACTCTAACCAATGGGTCTTACCACTCCGTAGATAGTTCGGAACAGGCATTTAAACAAGCAGCACGGCTAGCTATGACCGGTGGTATGCCCGATTGTGAGCCAATGTTACTTGAGCCAATTATGTCTGTTGGGGTCTATGCACCTCAGGAATTCACCTCTAAGGTGCTGCAATTGATCACCGGTCATCGGGGTCAAATCCTGGGCTATCAGACCTGTTCTGATTGGACAGGATGGGATTGTGTTTCTGGCTATATCCCCCAGGCAGAAATGCAAAACTTGATCATGGAATTGCGATCGCTTACTTTAGGGATCGGTTTCTTTAATTGGACCTATGACCATCTCCAGGAAGTGCCAGGTAAGCTAGCTGATCGGGTGCTGGCCACCGCTGGCAATGGTAATGGTAATGGTAATGGTCGCAGCTAGGTGAATGGTTTTAGGGGTTAGGTTTTAGGTAAGCATATGCGCTACGCGCATATGCTTACGGTTTTAGGTATTGGGTTAATGGTTAATGGTTAATGGTTAATTTCTAGTACTTAAAGCCTAAACCGATCATGGCTAATCCCTAGCGAGAGGCTACCCGCTGGAGTTTTTCAATAAAAAAGGGAAGGATCAAAATTAGTAGTTTGATTGGCCAAGGAACAAAAAATAGGCTGACAAACAGACAGATTAAGGCTGTTATAGCTGCAGCCACTTTGACGATTTCTTCAGTAGTCTTAACGCAAAGGTAAATGGCTACTGAGGCGATCATCAAAGTCATCGATAAGGGTATAAGCATAATTATTACCGATACTTTTTAGCTACCAAAGTCTACCAATATCAACTTTAGCCCGCCAATGCAAGCTGATTCCTCAGCCAGGGGGTATCTCCCAAAGCACAGTGAGGCGAGGGATTGCTCGCCTCACTGTGCGCCATCATAAAAGTGCGTAGACCAGATCCAATGTCACTACAAAACCCTTGGTTTTCGGGAAATTTATTTAATTGAGACAAGGTCGTGGCACTAATATCATAGTTAAAGTATAGCAAATTACTTGAGGCAATGGCCAAGCTTTGTGATACTTTTGCCTACTGTCCACTAACCTCAACTTTTTCCGCCATAATTACCTAACCTAGCATCAGGGTTATGGAAAACATAGCAGTTGAGTCAGGTCGCCCCGTCTAGGCAACAGGGGGGTGCTGACCATCCAACACTGCCAATTAGCAGAACGTGATCCCAGATTATTCTCCTAGAGACTACACGATTGAGAATGGGATTTTCGGATACTTATCTAAATTTTCCCACCTTGGGGTTGGTTTGATTCACCTCAAGATGCACCTCAAGTAGCGGCTCCTAGGTCCCATCTCATGGTGCTACAGCAGCAAAGCCTGGCAACGATGAAGCCAATCCCTTGTGGAGTCGGAGTAGAGCGATTGGCCGTAGGCCACGCGGGGCGCGTTCGCTTGATTTTGGTATTAAAGCGATCATGCTATCATGCTTAATCTCAGGGCAATTGGAGCGTGCCATTGAGTTTAGCTTGGCTTCAAGAAATATTATACATAACCTACACATAAATCATACGTTTAGCTAACGCGATTGGCCGTAGGCCACGCTACGCGATCGCAAACTTTCGTCAGCCTTACTAAAGATGTAGGCTAACGGAATTTGATATAACACACCGAACTCTTGACTAGCTCCTACCCCATCGAGACATTAATCATTTTGAATAACGAAGTAGGCGAAGCCAAAGAACGAAGCAATTAGGATTTCAGCAAAAGGGCTATCATCTTTTGGTTTGCGTCTACCCATAATTTTGATTACTGACCCGGTAGTCTAGCAGTTTTCTATGGTTATATCACACTCAGGTTAGCCGCCAAGAATCATGTAGGGTGCAAAGTAAATGGCAGTGCTTAACTTACAATACCTGATCGATATTCAGGAAGGATTAGGATTTGCGGAACAATTAGTGTTTTCCAACACAGGGCAATCTCTCAGTGATATCCAAAGAGCAGTTTTGCAAAAATCCTGGCAAGGGCAACGCAAAACCTATGACCATATCGCTCAAGAGTTAGGCTATTCAGCAAGTTATATCAAGCAGACCGTTGCCCCTAAATTATGGAAACTGTTCTCAGAGGCACTAGGGTAAAAAGTTAGTAAAACCAACTTTCGTAGTGTACTCGAAAGACGACAGGTCAATCAAGAATCGAGTCATACTCAGGAGCTGCTTGGGGTATTGAAACAGGGACTAGAGCCTTACGAAAAAGGGAAGGTGGAATCTACAGCTACTGAACAGATATCAAATGTTTCTTTTCCGAACCATCCCCAATCCCAAATCCTCAATCCTCAATCGCAGCAGTTGGAGTTACCAGAGGGAAGAGTTCCTTTAGCTTCCCGATTTTATGTCGAGCGAGTCCCCTATGAATTCAGGTGTTACGAAGAGATTGTTAAACCAGGAGCCTTTATTCATATTAAAGCACCCAGACAGATGGGGAAAACATCCCTGATGGTGAGGATTCTGGCTCATGCAGAAACTCAGGGTTACCAAACTGTGCGTTTGAACCTTCAGCCTGATTTAGCCGTAGCCTTTGAAGCAGTGGTTAGGGCAAAAGTTCCAGTGGCCTTGGAACAGGTACAGGCATTTAAGCTTTACAGTATGGGACTGGTGAATTGGTCAGACAATCAAGTCATGGTTAGCTGCAATTTGTATCAGCGATACTTTAGCGTTCGCTTTCATAGCCATAGCGCTACGGGCTGGGAATAGGCAAGAGGCATGCTAGCAAGAGGCATGCTAGCAATAGAAAAGCCAAGTTTGACAAAGCTTGTAGCAATTTATCCCTCACCATTATTTGTAAATACCCAAGCGCGTATTGCTATAGTAATCGGAAATATTGCTATATAATCGTTACTGTTCAAGGCCCCCCGATAGCCTGCAGAACTTAAACAAATATCTGGCAGTAACATTATGACCTCTTGCCACAATACCAGCACCGCCGTCATTGAAGAATCCAAAGGGGTTAAGCGAGTTGCCTTGCTAGGAATGCCCAACACGGGCAAATCAACCTTCTTTAACCGTATCACAGGTACCACTGCTCACGTTGGCAATTGGCCCGGCATTACTGTAGATCTACTACAAGCTAATGTCCAACTCAATGGCGAACCTACGGAATTCGTAGATTTACCAGGAATTTATGACCTCAAGGGATTTTCTGATGATGAGAAAATTGTTAAAACCTTTTTAGAAAATTTTGCTGTTGATCTATTTATTCTTGTTCTCAATGCTTCCCAAATTGATAGTCAAATTCGCTTAGCATTGCAGGTAAAATCCCTAGGTTTACCGGCAGTTTTGATGCTGAATATGGCTGATGAAGCTAAGCAATATGGAGTTAAAATAAACACAGAACTATTATCCGATAATTTGGATATGCCCGTGTTACTCATTAGTGCCAAATACGGAGACGGCTATATGAGGGCATACCTAGAAATTTCTAAAACTTTAAAGGCACAAGAACAATCGATTAATATAGATAATCTAAAAACTCGTTTATCTGAGCATAGCTCTATCTCCACTAAAGAGATAGATTCAGTCCTCAATGGTGCGGTAGAAATGCCCTCTGAGATGGCAGTCAATTTAACCGCCAGGATTGATAAGTTACTCCTGCATCCGATATTGGGATTACCTTTGTTTTTCTTAGGAATGTTCCTGGTATTTTGGGTAGTTTGGACTGTGGGACTCCCCTCTCAAGACCTGATGGATGATATGACTGGCTGGATTCAAGGTGCGA
>NZ_JAAHHZ010000295.1:0-5683 GCF_010672005.1 Moorena sp. SIO4A5
TGACGCAATACTCCGGTTTCAATCCACTCGATCCCGATCAGCTCAGTGCTCGGCAAAGGATGGTCAGCATAATTTGGGTCTATATTCCATGCATCCCAATATTGACCACTATCCTCGAAAGCTTGTAGCTGATTTCCAGGACCACTAAGCACTTCCCGCTGATTAACCTGATCGAAGACACTACTTAAATCTCCAGTTTCTGGGTCTACCACCACTCGTAGGTATTGATTCTCTAACACGAAATCTTCAATCGGGAGTTGGGAATCGGGAATTGGGAATCGGGAATCGGGAATCGGGAATCGGGAGTCGGGAATCGGGAATCGGGAATCGGGAATCGGGAATCGGGAATCGGGAATCGGGAATCGGGAATCGGGACGTAGCTCTAAGTTCAAGTCCACATCATGGCGTTGCTGAATTGAAGTATGAATTCGTGATTGTTTGGTTTTGGTAAAGCCCCCTAAATCCCCCAACTTTGGGGGACTTTGAGAGTTTTGTACCCCCCAAAATTGGGGGGCTAGGGGGGCAAAATCATACCCAGAATCAGCAACGCCCACATCATTGCTACATAACCAAAAAACACGATATCCTACCGAAGGAATATTACTGGCTAGAAACAGCAATTCTATTTGAGCATAGGAGAGATTGTCATTGTTATTGTCATGGTTTGGGATTTGCTGGGCTTGATCGTGCGTAACTTGAGAGATTATCTTTTCCCCAAAACAGTCATACACTTCCCATTCCACTGACCCGACCGGTAAAGAAATAGCTAAAGAAATAGCTAAAGAAACAGCAATGAGTTCTGAACGCTCCCAATTGAGAGGATTAAAGACAATAATGGCTTGAGCATTGGGTTTCGGTGGTGGTGGCAGGGTGATCTTGGATGCGATCGCATTTAATGATTCCTCCAATATCTTTCCCGTCACCTCCTCGACTTCCTGCCAAGCCTGATTAGCGTCTACAAAGACTTCCGGAATCGATGTTCCTGGTAATATGTCGTGGAACTGATTAAATAAGACCTTTTTCCAGGCTTCCTCTAGTTCAGTCTTAGGATAAGCTTGTCCTGTCGCAATGGTTTTTAGGGCGGCAAACAGTTCTGCTTGGTACAATAAACCCTCACAACGACGTAGATAGCGCTTTTGGTCAGCGTGAGTGGTATAGCAACCCCGATGGAATTCTAGATACAGTTCATCATTCCAGACCGGAATCTCTTTAGTAGTTTGGCTTTGGCCTTTCTTCCCTTCCCTCTCCTCTGTTCTGATTTCTTCTTTCCCCACACTTTCGACACTTCCGACACTAAGGTTCTCAACACAACCTGCAACCTTGGCCAAAAGGCCACGCTTTCGGCAAAGCCGACGCTGCGCGAACGCGAACAACCTGCTAACCTTCAACCTACTAACCTTCAACCCGCTAACCTTGGCCAAAAGGCCACGCTTCGCGAACAACAAATACTCACTGGCGGTGGTAAATTCCAGCTTTGGGAAGAATGGGGATTTTTGCCAACGTCTTGCTACTTGTAACATATCCCTGGTGGGACCACCGCCATGATCTCCGACACCAGGTAACCAAAATGCCTCCTTGAGTGAGGTTTGAATTTCCCAATCAATGGCGTAGCTTGCCATAGTAATGGGATTTGTATCCATAACACCAGCAACGTTAGGGGGAGACATCAGGCTGAAGATTTGGCTGCCATCGGGAGACTGCCACCAGAAAGCACCATAGGGAAATTTGGTGGTATCGTTCCAGTGCAGCTTCTGGGTCACGAAGTAGTCAATTCCACCCTGTTTGAGTAATTGAGGTAGTTGCCAACAGAAGCCAAAACTATCCGTTACCCATGCCACTGTGGTTAACTGACCGAAGGTTTTCTGGACGTAACGTTGACCATAGAGGATTTGTCGGACTATTGATTCACCATCAATTAGGTTTAATTCCGGTTCTACCCACATCCCCCCCACAATTTCCCAACGACCAGCTGCAACTTGTTGTTTTATCCGTTTAAATAAATCAGGGCGATGCTGTTCTATCCAAGCATAAAGGGCAGGGGTGGTATGGCAAAAGGTGAAATCTGGAAATTCTTGCTGTAGCTTTAATACTGATTCAAAGGTACGCACAGCTAAGTCCCAGGTCTCGCTGACTGGCCATAACCAAGCCAAATCAAGGTGAGCATGACCTAGCATTTGGATAGAGTTTTGACTATTTTGAATTCTGAAGTTTGAATTTTCAATTGTACTGAGTTGTTGGCGCAATCGGGTAAGCGATCGCATAAATTCTGTCGGCTGTGACACCATTTCCCAATCAATCTCAGCCACAGCCTTAGCTAGAGTCCCTAATTGTTCTGGTTCAAAACTAGCGCTATACTTTTGTAAGACAGTCAATTCATCAGCTACAAAGCCTGGATCGATATCATTGGTGGCTTCGTAGAGGATTTGCGATCGCATTAATCCGCCGATATCATGACCAGGACTAACCAACCTGAGGGCTACGGCAAACTCTTCCCCTGGCACTACTGCTGGATTTAGCAGCATCCGTGTGGAGGAATCAAATAAATCCCCCTCTTGTACCAGCTGACCGTTGACAAAAATCTGAGCCGATTCTGCCCACCACGTCAACACTAAACGTAATCCTAAGCCAGCTAAAGGATAGCGCTGCAAATCCTGGGGCACTAGGAATCGTTGACTCAACCAGATCACTTGTCTTCCAGCAGACCAAGTAATGTAATCCTTGTCATTACGTTGGGCTATTGACCAATTGTTCCAGCACTCTGGTTGAGTGGCCACAGGATAAGGAATATCTTCTTTACAGTATCGCCAACCCTGCTGAACATTGGTTTGAGTTAAAGCACGGAGTTTTGCGATCGCATGATTAATCCCATCAATAAGCCTAATCTGATCCATTTGGTTTAAGTAATTTGAATAAGATTAGTCAAATTGTCGCTAAAATCAATGGCACCGACTATGATTAATTTGTTATTGGTGGTTTATTGAAAGTTATCAGCTATTAGCTATCAGCTATCAGTTATCAGCTTTCAGCTTATGGGCTACGCGCACGCTACTTGAGGTGCTATCAGCTTTCAGCCACAGGCCAACGGCTGAGCACTGAGCACTGACCGCTGAGCACTGACCACTGACCACTGAATGCTTACAATCGAGCTTAAATGTCTATCAGCTAGCTAATCCCTCACCCAAGCAATAATCATCATGTCTTCCCCTGCCAAAGGTCCCTATCGCAGTAGATTGTTTAACTTTATCAATCGACAATCTCAACGGTTTGCTGACCAAATTCAACGTACAATACGGCATTTAAAAGTTGCAGGGGTATGGGGAGGGCAAATTTTACTTTATCCGGTTTACCTGCTGGTGCAAGCTAGTTTATCCGCTGGGCGTCAGATTTCTTCTTCGGTAAAAGCTGGATTGCCCCAATTAAGCACATTTAGCCACGCCCAGCCCCAGGAAAAACCGCCAGAAGCAGATACAGCAATTCAGCGAGTGCTACAAGAGTTGAACCTTGGCAAGTTTACCCTTGAAGCTGATCTAGACAACCTAAAACCGTCTAACGGGCAAGCTGTAACCCTAAATAACGGGCAACCTATCCTACTGGAACGGCAAAGGGGAACATCCCTAAATAACCAGGAACCTGTAAGCCTATATAACGGGCAAGCTGTAACCCCAGCTAAACCCGCGACTAATGAGCATATGCTAATTAAGGGAGTGGCTTGTTTATTGGACAACCGGGGTCTAGTGCTGGTGACAGTGGAAAATCAAATTCTGGATATATTGACACCCCAGCAGCAGCACAAACTAGCATCCAGAATCAGTTGGGAGCTGGCTGACTTACTGCGTAAATGGCGTTTAGCCCACTCGTTAGACGGCAAAAAAGCATCCCCTTCCCTTGCTACCTTAGATCACCCCCCTATTTTTCCACCCATCAGGCTATTCTGGCGATTAATGGCCTGGGTGCAAACTAGTCCTGTAGCGATCGCAATTAATCTGTTCGGGGAATCGAGGATCATCCCAGCTGTTTCCAACCGTCAATCAGCCACCTCTGAGCACCGACAACCTAAACCTTCCAAACCACTCAATCTATTACCTTCTAACCCAATTGAGAACCTATTAACTTCCCTGGATAACAAATTCCTGGAACTGGAATCACACCAATTAGTACAACGATCGGAAGTTGTGGTTAAACTGAGTAAGCAAATCCCCCTAACCCTGCGCCAGAGTACTAATCAGCTGATTCAAGCCCTACAAAAACCATTTATTAAGGGTGATAGCTCAGAGGAGGTAACGGCAGGGTCTGAAACTAACCGATTTAAACTCTTAAGCTTAATCTATGCGGCGATTGACTACTTTTTTGGCAGAAAACCGTCTAATTTTAGTTTGATTGGTTCCTCAGAACAATCCGAAATTGCTTCTGGTTCTGGAAAGGTTTTACCAGATTTCTACCCAGAAGCCCATCAGCTATCAGGAGATAATTCCCCTCCACTTTCCCCGTCATTAAAACCATCCACCTCAACACCATCTCGGTCTAAATCAGATGAACTTGATCCTTGGTTATCCGATAATGATTTATGGGGCAACCCAGATGGATCTGACCAGCCCGAAAATTTATCTTCCTCAACCTCCAACTCCGGAAATCAGGCACAATCACCGGTTGCTAATAGTAAATCTAGACATCAGTTACCAGAAGGATTCAACAGCAAAATTCCTGTGAAGTCAGAAAAGTCTATTTGGATTCTATTTAAGCGATACCTGAACTTACTAAAGGCTCCAGGTAAGCTAATTATTTCGAGAACTAAATCTTCAAAAGTTCAACTAAAACCATCTATCAGCCAGAATAAAAATTCCAGGACTGAAAAATCACCAGACCTGTCCCAAATTCAGGATAATTTAGGAAAAACTACTCCCAAAGAATATCAAGATCAACCGCTAGCAGTTGTTAAGTCTGGTAGCACCCAGGTTAAAGGATATAAGGGAGAAGAAAATAATGCGATCGCTAACTCTAGAAACGATAGTGATGTAGAGCCAAATCAAGAATGGATTGAAACTAAAGCAACTCCAGAAGGATATATTAAGCATCCTTTAGAACGAGTGTTGGAGTGGTTAGACATCACCATGCTTTGGATAGAAGAGCTAGTGGTTAAAATTTGGCGGTTGCTGCAACGGTTGTGGCCATTTTGAAAAAAGGGAACAGGGAATAGGGAATAGGGAGTCGGGAGTCGGAACCCACCCCTAACCTCTCCCAGGAGGGGAACGGGAATCGGGAATCGGGAATATGGCATCAAAATTCTCGGCATTCCTACACGGATTGCTATATCAATGATCAGCATTCAGCTATCAGCATTCAGCTATCAGTGATCAGCTATCAGTGATCAGCTATCAGTGATCACTGAATACTTACGATGTAAAGCCCTAGGATTCCTCATCCATCGGATTATTACCGACATCGAATACAATCACAAATTTCGCATCAGGCATTAATCGCTTCAGGGCCCATAAATGTCCTTCGGCATCCGATCGATTGCGAAAGCGAGCAACAACTACTCGCTGCATTTCGGGTAATAGCCGCATGACCACCCATGGATGAAGGCGTTCAGAATACGTCATCATGAAAGTATCTCCTTGTGATTGGGGAGCCAGAGCTAGCCCGTCGATTTTGGACTCTCAGCGGGCTAGCTCTTGACTCTGGG
>NZ_JAAHHZ010000296.1:0-5625 GCF_010672005.1 Moorena sp. SIO4A5
TTGAGATCCAATGTTGCTCGTAACATAGCTCTACCGTTTGTTAAGGATGCGGATTACATTGTTTTTATTGACAATGATGTGATTGTAGAGCCTGGTTGGTTAAAAGGTTTGGTTGAGTGTGCTGAACAAGAGCAAGCTGGTATCGTTGCTCCCCTAATTTTACAAGGGCAACCAGGGTCTCCTGATATTGAGGTACATGTTGCTGGGATTAAAACCAAGTTTCACCAAAGAAAGCATGGTAAAAAGTGGTTTGAGCAAAAGCAGTTGCTCTACGCTACTAAATTACGGGATGTTGAGCAGGATTTACGTCGCACCCCAGTAGATTCTATTGAGTTTCATTGTATCCTAGCTCGTCATTCTCTGATCAAGTCTATTGAACTGGATGAAGTCTTTGATAGCTTGGCGAGTCATACGGATTTATGTATGCAGGCAACGGATTTAGGGGAGACAATTTTCTTGGAACCAAACTCTAGAATCACTTTCCTCAATCCTCGACAGATCACTCGGTTTGACCAGGATGATGTGCCATTTTATGTATTTAAATGGAATGAACAATCTGTACGAGATGTGTTCTCTCGTCAAGTCAAAAAGTGGAATTTGGCTAAAGATGATCCTTCAATGTGGTCGATTTGGAAGTGGGTGATTGAGAATCGTCAACTCCCAGCTAAGTGGTCAACTCAAGAGGGGAGTTTCGAGAGAAAGTTATTGGAGTTCTGTCGGCGTCGCTGGTGTCCAAGTTGGCTGCGCACACTGTTAGAATCCTATGTGATTAAGCGCGCATTTCCTGAGACTGGGATTGCTGACAATTTAGTGGAAAATGTCAAGAATCAACCTTCATTGAGTGTTTAGGGAGTAGGGAGTAGAGATCCCCCCTAGCCCCCCTTAATAAGGGGGGAACCTTAACAAGGGGGGATATTATTATTTTAAAACCCTCTTTACTTTTGCCTACCATATTATATCCACCGCTCTTATAGTCTCGGAACATCTCTTCAATATCAAAGCGTTGTCTTGATGCAAAGCGCGAGTGGGGGAAACCACGGCAGTGCGGTCATGGGGGTTCCCCCCATGACCGCACTGCCTCCCCAAGACCGCGCTGCATCGCTTTTATCCCAAACTATACTAATCATGATAAAATTTATGCGACTCCAATTTGTGCGATCTATCACTACATAAATTAATTGTTCAGTTGTAAAGTATGTTGATAACCAGATTTTTACAATTGGAAACCAAATTTTTTCAATCGTTAGATTAGGCAATCATAAAAATCGTTGTATTCTTGTCTTGATGCAAAGCGCGAGTGGGGGGAACCACGGCAGTTGCTCATGGTTTGTTCGCGTTCGCCTTTGGCGTGGCCTACGGCCAAGCGTCGCCAAAGGCGATAGTTACCGTAAGATAGTGGAGCCTTGTCTTGATGCAAAGCGCGAGTGGGGGAAACCACGCCAGTTGCTCATGGGGGAGACCACGGCAGTCGCTCATGGTTTGAAGTTACCGTAAGACAGTTGAGCCTTAATCAATAAGTTTGAACCCTTTTCTGCATAGCCTACCAACCATAAAGGCTCAACTGTCTAAGGTTTCGTCTCCGGGGAAACCCCCAAGACCGCGCTGCCTCCCCAAGACCGCACTGGCTCCCCAAGACCGCGCTGCATCGCTATTAACAAATATTTAACCCTTTTCTGCATAACCTGCTAACTATTTTGGCTCCACAATAAACAGGTTTCGTCTCCGGGGGAACCCCCAAGACCGCACTGCCTCCCCAAGACCGCGCTGCATCGCTTTTCTACGACTTTCAAATTTTATGGGAATTGATAAAATATTTGCTAATTTTTCTAAATTTACGTTTTTAATTGTCTGTACGAGACTAAGCAGAATTAAAAGGAATAAGTATTCTGACTTACTAAGTTGAGTTTTTAGGTGCGACCCGTGGCGAATTTAATTCGCCTAGCGATGCAGCGCGGTCTTGGGGGTTCCCCCCATGAGCGACTGCATCAAGACAAGGAAAGCGCACCTTAAGTGGTTTTGGTAGAATGCAGGTAACATTTTCAATTGGTAGGTCTTGTTGCAAATAATCGACCTATCTTTTTTTGACCACAAAATGGTGAACACTTTACATTTAAAGCGTTTCAGGCTATTTCGTCACCCCTTCAGCCTCATTTCCCCTAAGACTGCTGGGTATCTGTATTCCCAATATAATCATTCGTACAACCATGAATAAAAATAGTGCTAACCAGATCGTTTGATTGTTGTGAAATTTCCAAGCAGCAGTAGCTGCGGGGATAAATCCAATAACAATCGCACTTACCATACTATTGCGGATGACCACTCCATCGATTAAGCCTAGAAAATATCCTTGTAGCATTAAAGTGAGAGACCAGGCTCCTAAAGTTGGTAGTAGCCATAGGAGATAGTGATGTATTTCCTCAATTACTTCCCCATGATTGGTTAGCAACCCAAACAGAGGATCTGGCAAGACAATCAGTATCGAAGCAAACCCCAGCCCTATGCTCAAGCTTATACTTCCAGACATTTGCATTAATGGAACGAGCTGCTTTTTGATACCAGCACCCCAAAGATTTCCCGCTAAACTTTCAGTTGCAAAAGAGACCCCATGAAGGAAGGCGGTAGCGAGGTACACCATCTCGACGATTAGAGTATTCGCTGCTAGTACTAGAATTCCCAAAGTACTACTGATATTAGTAAATAATGAAAGAGTTGCAGCCCAGGCTAACCGAGCTACAAACAGGTCTCCATTAAGTTTTGTTGCGCTTTTGAGTTCATCAATATTAAAAATGGAGCTAGTAACGGTAGGAATTTTAGCCCACCAGCCCTCTAAAAAGATCAAGACTAATCCCAGTAGTAGCATCAGATATTGGCTGGCTGCTGTAGCTGCTCCAGCCCCAAAACTCTGCCACCCCCAGTAAACAATTAAAAGGTAATCCAAAAAAATATTGCTACCATTGGCAACCGCAGATAATATTAATAGCTTTCCCCCTTGCTCCCGACCCGCAAACCAGCCGATCATAACGAAGTTAATGAGTACTGCTGGAGCTCCCCAAATGCGGGCATTATAGTAATCCAGACCAGCAGCTTTAACAGATGGAGTGGCACTGAGTAAAGCAAATCCCCCTTCTCGCAACGGATGCTGCAATAATAGGATTAATAGTCCCATTACCAGAGCTATCAAACTATTCCTTAACAGAGTTAGCAGAACTGCATCTTGGTCAGAGCGTCCTACGGCTTGGGCAGTTGGACCTGTCGTTCCCAATCTTAATAATTTGAAAGTGCGATAGAGGATGTTGAACAGGACAGTAGCCAGAGCAACCCCTGCTAGGTAGCGAATGTCTGCCAAGTGTCCTAGAAAAGCCGCATCAACTAAACCAGATAGGGGAACCATCACATTAGAGAGAATGTTGACCAGAGCAAGTGTCAGGAAGCGAGAACGAAGTTCATCTGGTGGTAGTACTTGGCTATTTACTTTCAGTGGAGACTTTGATTGAAGCGGATTGTCCACGGAGTTAGGCTGTTTATTCATCTAACTGAGATCTTGCACGCTTGTTTAAAACCTATCGTTTAAGTAAGGGAACAGGGAACGGGGAACAGGCAACAGTGATAATAATTGACTCTTTAGGCATCGAAATTGATTGGCGACTTTCAGTTATTAAGTTTTTTTGTACTGGTGCAAGATCTGATTCTAACAAAAAAGGGTTCTGTCGCAAAAAGCTCACAAAGACGTAATTACTCTGTGCTTATCTAATTATTTCCTCCGTTTTTTGAACCCACATTCCGCACCGGTTACTAGTCTAGTAGCTGGATTGTACGGTGTATTTTCTGTAGAAAACCTTAAGTTTTAATAATCTCTGCCTAGGGCGTGTCATCAAATAGGAATCAATCTAGTTTAGAATCGATAAATGTAGAGAGTTGAGTCAATCAGGATCCGTGCTATCATGACACTTCGCTATGCCTTGCGGGATGACCAGTGGGAACGAATCAAAGACTTATATCAAATCCGGTTAAATAGTTATCGTTAAGCCTTGGCTGCCTGCCACCAATGAAAATGGGTCAGACCACGAATGAAGTCGCACTGCTTGAGTAAAACACAACAGCGAGCGCAAATGATCTGCTCCAACTCTTCAATCTTCTCAAAGCTGCGGTTGACAATTGGTTCATCTAGGAATTGCCATAGTCTTTCGGCTGGCTGCAACTGTTGGGGAGTAAGAAGGCAGAAATTCCACATGTAATCCTTCTGGCCATTTCACATGGCTTAGCTTTGTGCCACCCCGCTTGGTCTATAGTCAACAAAACCTGTTTGTGTTGCCCATTACCAAAATGTTGAGCAAAGTCTGCTAACACTTGATTGAACAGGTAGATGTTAACTTTTGGCATTAGCCACCAGTAGGTTTGACCAGTAGCCGGATGGACTTGCCCCATAGACCCAAACCCATTGAAACCGCCATTGCACGGTCGCACTTTGCATGTCCCACCATGGAACCCATAGCCGTCTTACCATAGGCAACAGACCCAGACGATGCTCATCCATTGCCCAAAGTTGAATCTCGGCATCAGGGTGCAAAAGAGCGCAATTGTTCTACTCGTTCTGCTATTTTTTTTTTCCAGTTCTCTTGCTCCCAGGGGTCCGAGTCCACATGAGCTTCGGCGAGGTATCCGTAGTCGGTACTCCATCTGCTTAAGATATTCCCATCGGAGTTGCGGAGCCACTGGACGCTAAGCGCACCCGACTCATCCAATCAGCGTTCCAAGCGTCCATTCCACAATCCACTTTCATTTACTGGGGTCTTACGGGCTTGTAAAAGTTGAGCTTGTTGGACTTCATCAAGCATTGGTTCCGCACCTGAGTTGTGATGGCGTTGGTCTCCAACTCCAGCAACTCCAAAATTGTTGTAGCGGTTAGCAATGACCCGAATCCACCGCAAGGAGTAGCCAGTCACCTCCGCTACTTCAAGGGTCGTTTTACCTTTGGCCATTAACCACAGTATTTGGTAATGGCGCAAGCCCCACCGGGTCTTTTTCACGCGCGTTATCGCTGTTCCTTTGCGTCACAACTGTTGGTGGGGCTTCAGGGTCAACCTTTTGGGCATAAAACTTACCATGCTCTGTCTTAACAGTAAGTATACACCCGGATTTGATATTATCCGATGGTGGGCAGTGCCTAGTAACCCGATGGCAAGGTTTGGAATCTGTGTGATGCACTGCCCACCCTACATCAACTCTCCTGTTCTCTTCCAACACTCCCCACACTCCCCACACTTTCCTCCCTATTCCCTTTGCTATAATTCCAACATTCAGAAGCGATCGCCCAATCTTCTTCTGTATGAACCACCAAGACCTGGACGGCTGAATCCGATCTAGCAATATTTTGGTCTAGGGGAGATGAAGAATTTTTCTGTTGATCGAGTTTCAATCCCAAAAACTCAAACCCTTGGCAAACTCTTTGACGTACTACCTCTGAATTTTCTCCAACGCCTGCGGTAAATACCAGCACATCTAAGCTGCCAAGGGAGGGTAACATTGCGCCAATCATGGCTTGTAATCGATGAATATAAATGTCTAATGCTAGTTTGGCTCGTTGGTTGCCATCTGCTATGGCTTTCTGAATATTCCGCAGATCAA
>NZ_JAAHHZ010000297.1:0-5589 GCF_010672005.1 Moorena sp. SIO4A5
CAGTTTATTGCCAAAGGGAGAAAAATCGTTACGGACTACTAGGGCGCGTCGTTGAGATGAGGAGTAAGTCATGACGGAATAGGAAGTCTCCTTACTTTACACAGTATTCCCAAAAGCCTTATGTTAAGTGACATAGGAGTGGCAGCCACTCCCTTATTTTTACGTTTTAGTTAGATTGACGGATTAGGATAATTTGTCTTAGCTAAATATCACAGTATACATCATAAAAACTAAGCCAACTCATTTGCTGTATAATTCTTATCAAGTCCTACTCGCTCAAGGTTGGTTACCATCTCAGATGCTACTAGATTTTCGTTAATGACCGATTTATCATCACAACATTCAACTATGCAACAAGGCCAGCCAAAGTATGCAACAAGACCAGCAAACTCAAGTAGCACCATCAAAGACAGTCCGTGGAAAAACCACAGTAGGTGGCTCAGTAAGCGTACAGGCCATAAGGATCTGATCGGCTCGAGTGTCCTTGACCAGCATTGTTGCTAACGGAGGGCTTGCCAGACCACACAGTTGAGGTAAGTCTGAGGTCGCAACAACTCTCAATAAGCTTAGAAACCCATGCTATAGTCTTAGACTGAACGTGGTTAGCTGGCAGGCATTAGAAGCCCCACAACGAACATGCGCAGCATAGGTGCTTAAAGTTACCGTAAGATAGTGGAGCTTTTATGGTTAGTCGCTTATGCGCAAAAGGGTTAAATATGCATGTAATAAAGCTCCACTATCTAAGGTTTCGTCTCCAGGGATGAATTTTGCACAGAGTCTTTTGGGTCCCGAAAGCGAGCTATCAAGCTCCTTATCAACTCTGATTGAGTCATTCCGCGTCGCGAGGCCTCTTGTGCTAACTGTCTTTTCTCAAAATCTGTAATCGAGATTGTTAACTTTTTATCTTTCATTGTGACTTGAAAAATGGCTGTACGTTAACTATAATATTACTAGGTCGATAGATAAGAGGACAAGCAAGGGTGAGAATTGCATATCAGTACCGGCTAAAGCCAACAAAAGATCAAAAAGAAAAAATAGATAATTGGCTCTCAATGCTTTGTGCTCAATATAATTATTTATTGGCTGAGCGATTTTCTTGGTATGAGCAAAATCGCTGCTCAATCAATGCTTGTCCTCTCGTTTGTCATATTCCCGAATTAAGAAACAATCCAGATTACTACTCTCAGAAAAAGACTTTACCAAATCTCAAAAAAAGTCATCCCTGGTATAAAGAGATTCATTCTCAAGTACTACAGGATGTAGTAAAGAGAGTAAAACTAGCTTTCGATCGGTTTATAAAAGGAGATAGTAACGGTAAACGAAGCGGAAGACCTAGGTTCAAAAAAAGGCACCGCTATCGTACTTTCACTTACCCTCAAATAAAAGAAGGGTGTCTAGAAGGGAATTTAATCAACCTTCCCAAAATAGGTAAGGTAAAGATTATATTACACCGCCCTATCCCTGTTCGCGAAGCGTCGGCTACCCCGAATGGCTTTAAGATAAAGACAGCTTCAATAACAAAAAAGTGTGATGGTTATTATCTGGTCTTGTCTCTAGAAGATAAGACTGTTCCCAAGGTTAAGCCCGACATTAACCCTGAATCTATAATTGGGATTGATGTTGGCCTTAAAGAATTTTTGACCACTTCTGAAGGGGAAACAGTAAGCATTCCTCAATATTATCGACGGTCTCAGAAAAGGCTGAGAGTTATTCAGAAAAGAGTATCTCGACGAAAAAAAGGAGGTAAAAATAGACTCAAAGCTATCAAACAACTTGGAAAACAGCACAAAAAAGTATCGGACAAGCGAAAAGACTTTCATTTTAAGACAGCAAAATATTTGCTGTCAAAATACGATGTAATTGCTCACGAAAAATTAAACGTAAAGGGACTTGTCTTATCTCGATTGGCTAAATCTGTGTTAGACGCTGGGTGGTCTAGCTTTCTGACAATCCTGGCAAGCAAAGCCTTAAATGCTGGCTTGTTGGCGATTCCAGTAAGTGCTCGGAACACTTCACAGAACTGTTCCAGTTGCAGCAAAAAAGTCCCTAAAAAGTTGCATGTTCGGTGGCATGATTGTCCTCACTGTGGTTGCAGTTTGGACAGAGACCACAATGCAGCAATAAATATAAAAAACAGAGCGGAAGGGCAGTCCGTTCTTAAAGCCCAGCGCCTCCTAAGCGATAGCCGGACTGGCTGGGAAGCCTACACTGAACCTGTAAGGTCAGTGTAGGAGCTGTCACTTTACAAAAGTTGCTGGAAAATTGGTTGGCTAGTAAGAAATTATAGATAAACTAGCAGTCTATTGAATTGGGATGAGTGGAGCATGATTGACGAAGCAAAACAGTCAGATAACACTTCGCAGGAGACAAAGGAAGAGTCCACTACGGTACTCGCAGACAATCTTGAGGTGGAAGCGGTAGCCGTAGCCTCTGACTCAGAGGTCAACTCTGAAGCAGCACAACCAACTGAATCCCCTGCTGCGGAAGCATCTGAGCCAGAGTCGGTAGACCAAGCCGAGACCGAGGTAGCTCAAGCAGCTACCGATGAATCACCTACCGAGGATGATTCCAAAATTATAGAAACCATCAAGCAGGAAAATGAGGCCCTGAAAGCTCAACTAGAAGAGCGAACTCAGCAATGTGACTCCTTTAAATCTCAATACATCCGGATTGCGGCAGATTTTGAGAATTTCCGCAAACGGTCAACTAAAGAGAAAGAAGACTTGGAACATCAAGTTAAAGGAAACACCATCACTGAGTTATTGTCAGTAGTAGATAACTTTGAACGGGCGCGCACCCAAATTAAGCCTCAAAATGATGGGGAAATGTCAATTCACAAAAGCTATCAAGGTGTTTATAAACAGCTGGTAGATAGCCTCAAGCGCCTTGGGGTTGCTGCGATGCGACCAGAAGGGCAAGAGTTTGACCCCAATCTCCACGAAGCGGTTATGCGAGAACCAACGGATGACTATCCAGAAGGAGTAGTCATAGAACAGCTAATGCGGGGTTATTTACTTGGGGAGCGGGTGTTACGTCACGCTATGGTGAAAGTAGCTGCTGCGGCAGAACCACAGGAAACCTCGGAAGCTCAGAAATCTGCTGAGTCAGAAAATTAGCTGCCATTGAGTGGTTAACCTTCCTTTGGTGTCAGTCTCTGACCATCCTACGAAAAGGGACGAACGCACCAAGGGAAGTTCTATTATTTTGACCAACTCAACAAAAAATCAAACTAAAATAACTTAACATAACCGTTAAGCCGTAACCCTATGGGAAAAGTTATTGGCATCGACCTAGGCACAACCAATAGTTGTGTTTCTGTCTTAGAAGGGGGTAAACCCATAGTCATTTCCAGTTCGGAAGGTGGGCGAACTACACCGAGTATTGTGGGATTTGGCAAGTCAGGGGAGCACCTGGTGGGTCAACTGGCCAAGCGTCAAGCAGTCACCAATGCGGAAAACAGTGTCTACAGTATCAAGCGCTTTATCGGACGTCGTTGGGATGAAACTGCTACAGAGCGTTCCCGTGTCCCCTATACCTGTGTTAAGGGTCGTGATGAGACGGTAGATGTAAAGATTCGGGATCGGGAGTACACCCCTCAGGAAATCTCGGCCATGATCTTACAAAAGCTCAAGGCTGATGCTGAAACCTTTCTTGGGGAGTCAGTGACTCAAGCTGTGATCACAGTTCCTGCCTACTTTACCGATGCTCAACGGCAAGCCACCAAGGATGGGGGTACCATTGCTGGTTTGGAAGTATTGCGCATTATAAACGAACCGACTGCTGCTGCTCTTGCCTATGGTTTAGATAAGCTGGATCAAGACCAGCTTATATTGGTGTTTGACTTGGGTGGTGGTACCTTTGATGTCTCAGTTCTGCAACTGGGGAATGGGGTCTTTGAAGTAAAGGCAACTTCTGGGAACAATCACTTGGGGGGAGATGACTTCGATAATGTGATTGTCCGCTGGATGGTTCAAAACTTTAAAGCCAAAGAGGGCATCAATCTCACCGAAGACAAAATGGCTCTTCAGCGTTTGCGAGAGGCGGCGGAAAAGGCAAAAATTGAACTGTCTAGCATGGTAGCCACCCCCATCAACTTGCCCTTCATTACTGCTGATGAAACAGGACCAAAACATTTAGAGATGGAGTTGTCCCGGGCTAAGTTTGAAGAACTATCCAGGGACCTGATTAACGCAACTATAGAACCGGTAAAGCAGTCGCTCAAAGATAGTGACCTCAAGCCAGAGCACATTGACCGGATTTTGCTGGTAGGGGGTTCAACCCGTATCCCGGCGGTGCAGGATGCTATTAAAACGTTTTTTAATGGTAAGGCTACCGATCGTTCGGTTAACCCCGATGAAGCTGTGGCATTGGGAGCAGCAATTCAAGCTGGTGTTTTGGGTGGGGAAGTCGAAGATGTCCTGCTACTGGATGTTACTCCCCTGTCCCTGGGTATAGAAACCTTAGGGGAAGTGTTTACCAAAATTATCGAGCGCAATACTACTATTCCTACCAGTAAGTCCCAGGTATTTTCCACAGCTACTGATGGACAAACCTCCGTAGAAATCCACGTATTGCAGGGGGAGCGGGCAATGGCTAGAGATAACAAAAGCCTGGGAAAATTCCTGCTCACTGGTATTCCCCCAGCTCCCCGTGGTGTCCCTCAAATTGAAGTTACCTTTGAAATCGATGTCAACGGCATTCTTAAAGTCGCTGCCAGTGATCGAGGAACTGGGAAAGAGCAAAGTATTGTGATTACCAATACGGGTGGATTAAGTCCAGCGGAAGTGGAACGGATGCGCCGTGAGGCAGAAGACTATGCTGACCAAGACCGCCGTCGCATGGAATTGGTGCAACTCAAAAACCAAGCCGATGGCTTACTATATAACTATGAATCTACTATCAAAGACCATGGGGAATTGATTAGCGCTAACCTTCAGGCTCAAGGACTAAAGGAGCAAGCAGATCAACAAAAGCAGCACCTAGACACCATAATGACAGACCCCTCTATTGAGGTCGAGGAGGTGAAAGAAGCTATTGAAACTTTGCAGAAAACTGTCTTGGAAATTGGGGGGATCATTTACGCGAGTGCCAGCCTGGGGTCAGACCCGGAATTTATCGTGTCTGACGAAACAGTTCAAGAGTCCAATTCAAACGACTCCACCCAAATAGAACCGGATGCTGTAGGAGAATTTGTGGTTGATTTTGAGGATGAAACCTTAGAGGTGGAGGTTGACTACGAAGCTGTTGATTACGGCAACAGCTCCCTAAAAGATAGATAATTCAATTCCTTGCTTTGACTAGCTCAAGCCAACCTTGAGATTATGGTCACATAAGCAGGTGGCAATCAGCTGATTTTTTTGATAGACAATGATATAGGATGCAGGTAATGCTGGAATGCGCTCTTTGTGCTTTTATAGCAATAACCTGAGGAATAACAAGAGCCCCCACTATATAAATGGAAGACCGATCAGCGCTCTATGGCTGACTATTATGATCTGCTTGGTGTCTCTCGTGATGCCGACAAAGATGAAATTAAACGTGCTTACCGTCGCTTGGCACGGAAGTACCACCCAGATGTTAACAAAGAAC
>NZ_JAAHHZ010000298.1:0-5560 GCF_010672005.1 Moorena sp. SIO4A5
TCCAGCAATTTGGAGATACAGTTCCGTGTTACTTTGCTCAACTCCTACCTCAGTTTTGTAAGTACGACATAGACGTTTGACTTGGTAGCGTTTATTATTGTGTTCAAATGCCACTTCTACCCAACAGTCTACTGGTTTATTGAACTGAGCTTCAGCAAGAGCTCGCTTATTCAGCAGTTGGTCTTCTGAGGCAAAAGCAGCACTAAACTTTTCATAGAGTACCCACGAAAAAGCATTTAGTATGGTAGTCTTACCAGCACCATTATTCCCATGAATAATCGTAGTGTTTTGCTCACCACTGGCTAACACAATCACGGGAGTTTTACCATAAAACTGACGAAAATTACATAGCTGAATCGATAACAGCTTCATTGCACTTCTTCCTTGACAATTCTCAAGATATCATCATTAATATTACGGGGAGTTTTCATATAGAGTTTATCCTTTTCTGCTTGCAATACTCGCTCTATAATTCGGCGCACTTCTAGGGGAGCAGTGATAATCGGCTCCTGGACATCATGGAGTTCATTCTTGCTAGGAGAATAAGTAGAAGATTTTTCAGCTACTCTTCTGGAAATGACTGATGTAGCACCACTGGTAGAGTATCTAAATGCCATAACCGTATTTTTTTAAAAGCGACTAACCTGTCAGATCGTGTCCGGTTGTTTCGGTCGTGTTCTTTGTTGTTGTTTGTTTTAGTAATCGGTAAGGGTAAATAGGGAATAGCTTGGTAGTAATCACACTTACCAATTCCCGATTACCAATTATCAATTACCCACGCTTTACACTATCGATGCTCCCGGACATGATACCATATCCAGCCTGATTAAATTTATTGTAAGACTTTATTGTTTATTTATACTATAACCCAAAAATTTTGCCAGCTCTTAATAAAGAGAGTCACCCAAAGCAGTAATCTATCTCTGTAGGTTTTTAGTTTTCGATTGAAACCTGCCCACAATCACAGACAATCAAAAATGAAAAACACAATTACGGCCTTCGGATTTTCTCTATTCACTTTAATTTTGCCCTTTGAAGCTAGGGCATATGATTTAGATTTCACTAATCTTTATGTATTTGGTGATAGCCTATCGGATCCTGGCAATGTCTTCAATATCAGTAAGGCAAGCAATCAGGTAAATCCCACCATTCCCATCACTCCCCAGAGTCCACCCTACTTTCAGGGACGTTTTAGCAATGGTCCGGTCTGGGTAGATTATCTAGCAGATTCTCTGGAAATAGACCTAAAGCCATCTACTGACTTGTCTGTGGTGTTACCGGATTCGCCGATACTTTCTCCAATCACTATCACTCCCGATGGCCCTAGAGTGAGTTTTTTCTTCAATGGTGCGACGACTAATCAAAGCGTAAACTTTGCTTTTGGTGGTTCTCAAGCTGGATTAGCTGGCCTTGGTGAATTCGGGGCGTTGTTACCAGGATTACTCACCCAAGTCGCAGGGTTTACCAATGACCTGATTGTATCTGATCAGATCGCTGACCCCAACGCCCTCTATATTCTGTGGTCGGGTGCCAATGATTACCGGAGTGTAGACCCTCCTAATCCTACTCAGGTCGTGGGCAATATACAGACAGCAGTGAACTCCCTGTATAACTTTGGTGCTCGCAATTTCCTAGTGCTTAACTTACCAGATTTGGGAAAGATACCTCGATCACTGAGGCTAGGTAGTTTATTATCGACTGGCTTCACGGATTTGACCGACCAACATAACTCTCTGTTGGACTCCACCGTTAACGTTTTGAGCCAATCCTTAGCTGACATTAACCTGATATCCTTAGATGCCAATAACTTATTTAATCAGGTTTTGACCAATCCTGGAAACTTCGGTTTCACAAATGTGACGGGAACGTGCTTAGATGAAGCAACGTTTATTGCTTGTGCTAATCCAGACGAGTTTGTATTCTGGGATAGCATCCACCCAAGCACAGCTAGCCATCAGATCCTAGCGGAATCTACAATAGCATTACTGAAGTCCCTTGACAAGGATGAGTCTAAGTCTGTACCAGAACCAGTGTCTTCTGCCTCCTTAGGAGTGATAGGGCTGGCCTGGTTGTTTCGGAAACAGTTGAATAAATCCTGCTAGATTTTACTATTAACGATAACGTAAGCATTCAGGCGTCAGCTATCAGCTATCAGCTAATGCGCTACAGATGGTGCTACTTGAGGTGCTAGCAGGTGCTTTAACTACACGGGGTCGGATGAATAAAACGAGCAGGGATTTCCAACCAGCCGTACTAGCACCCCTCAGCTTGTTTACTACCTCCCGTTGATTAGCTGACCGCTGTTCGCGTAGCGTGGCCAACGGCCAACGGCTGATAGCTGAATGCTTACACGATAACACAGTGGCAGCTTCCCGAGCTGTCACCGTTGATCCTAAATTGATACTTAATAGTTTGATACTACTATTGGTAAATTCTATGGGGAAATTTCGGCGTTGCTTAATCATAGAATAGTTAAGCAAAAATTAGAATTTTATGAAACTTTCAATAATAACTAATAAGTAGGATTGATAACTTCAAAAGGTAGCAGGGAGTAGGGAAGTCATAAGAGGGAACTTCGGAATTGGGAATAGGAGAATAATAGTGTGTACCTCATTACTATGAAAAAAGCATATACTCTGATTAAAGTTATTGTAATACTTTACTTTTTATTTATACTATAATCCAAAAATTTTGCCAGCTCTTAATAAAGAGAGTAACCCAAACCAGTACTCTATGTCTGTAGGTTGTTAGGTTTGTCTTGAAAGGTCTACCCACAATCACAGACAATCAAAAATGAAAAACACAATTACGGCCTTAGGATTTTCTCTATTTACTTTAATATTGTCCTGTGAAGCTAGGGCATATGATTTAGATTTCACTAATCTTTATGTGTTTGGTGATAGCCTATCGGATTCTGGCAATGTCTTCAATATCAGTAAGGAAAGCAATCAGTTAAATCCCACCATTTCCATAATCCCCCAGAGTCCACCCTACTTTCAGGGCCGTTTTAGCAATGGTCCAATCTGGGTAGATTATCTAGCAGATGCTCTGGAGATAGAAGTGAAGCCATCTACTGATTTATCGGTGCTGTTACCGGATTCCCCGATACTTTCTCCGATCACTATCACTCCCGATGGTCCTCGGGCGAGTTTTTTCTTCAATGGTGCGACGAGTAATCAAAGTGTAAACTTTGCTGTTGGTGGTGCTCAAACCGGAGTGTCTGGCCTTGGTGAGTTCGAAGCGTTGTCCCCGGGATTACTGACCCAAGTAGCAGGGTTCACCAATGACCTAATCCTATCTGATCAGATGGCTGACCCCAACGCTCTCTATATTCTGTGGTTGGGTGGCAATGATTATCAGAGTATGGATATTCCTAATCCTACTCAGGTCGTGGGCAATATAGAGACAGCGCTGAACTCCCTGTATAACTTTGGTGCTCGCAATTTCCTAGTGCTTAACTTACCAGATTTGGGAAAGATACCTCAATCACTGAGACTAGATAGTGTATTATCGTCTAGCCTCACAGATTTGACCGAGCAGCATAACTCTGTATTGGACTCCACCCTTAACATTTTGAGGCAATCTTTACCTGACATTAACCTGATATCCGTTGATCAGTATGACCTATTTAATCAGATTTTGACCAATCCTGGAAACTTTGGTTTCACGAATGTGACCGAAGAGTGCTTAGATGGAACAACGTTTATTGCTTGTGCTAATCCAGACGAGTTTTTATTCTGGGATAGCACCCACCCAACGACAGCTGGCCATCAGATCCTAGCGAAATTCACCTTAGCAGCACTGAAGTCCCAAGACAAGGCTGAGACTAAGGCTGAGTCTAAGTCTGTACCAGAACCAGCGTCTTCTGCCTCCTTAGGAGTGATAGGGCTGGCCTGGTTGTTTCGGAAAGAGTTGAATAAATTCTTTTAGATAGTACCATCTAACATAACACAGTGGCAGCTTTCCGAGCTGTCACTGTTGATCCTAAATTGATACTTAATAGTTGGATACTACTATTGGTAAATTCTATGGGGAAATTTCGGCGTTGCTTAATAATAGAATGGTTAAGCAAAAATGAGAATTTTATGAAACTTTCAATAATAACTAATAAGTAGGATTGATAACTTCAAAAGGTAGCAGGGAGTAGGGAAGTCATAAGAGGGAACTTCGGAATTGGGAATAGGAGAATAATAGTGTCTACCTCATTACTATGAAATAAATAATATACTCTGATTAAAGTTATTGTAATACTTTACTTTTTATTTATACTATAATCCAAAAATTTTGCCAGCTCTTAATAAAGAGGGTCACCCAAAACCAGTACTCTATGTCTGTAGGTTTTTAGTTTTGGCTTGAAAGGGCTGCACACAATCACAGACAATCAAAAATGAAAAACGCAATTACGGCCTTCGGATTTTCTCTATTCACTTTAATTTTGCCCTCTGAAGCTAGGGCATATGATTTAGATTTCAGTAATCTTTATGTGTTTGGTGATAGCCTATCGGATCCTGGCAATGTCTTCAATCTCAGTAAGGCACGCAATCAGGTAAATCCCATCATTCCCATCACTCCCCAGAGTCCACCCTACTTTGAGGGACGTTTTAGCAATGGTCCGATCTGGGTAGATTATCTAGCAGATGCTTTGGACATAGAGGTGAAGCCATCTACTGACTTGTCGGTGCTGTTACCGAATGTCCCGATACTTTCTCCAATCACTATCACTCCCGATGGCCCTCGGGCGAGTTTTTTCTTCAATGGTGCGACGACTAATCAAAGCGTCAACTTTGCTTTTGGTGGTGCTGAAACCGGATTCGGTGGTATTGGTGAGTTCGGAGGCTTACCGGGATTACTCACCCAAGTCGCAGGGTTTACCAATGACCTGATTGTATCTGATCAGATGGCTGACCCCAACGCCCTCTATATTCTGTGGGCGGGTAGCAATGATTACCGGACTTTTGACCCTCCTAATCCGACTCAGGTCGTAGGCAATATAGAGACAGCACTGAACTCCCTGTATAACTTTGGTGCTCGCAATTTCCTAGTGCTTAACTTAGCGGATTTGGGAAAGATGCCTCCAAGACTCAGGCCAGGTAGTGTATTATCGACTCGCCTCACGGATTTGACCGAGCAGCATAACTCTGTGTTGGACTCCACCCTTAACGTTTTGAGCCAATCATTACCTGACATTAACCTGATATCGTTTGATAAGTATGACCTATTTAATCAGATGTTGGCCAATCCTGGAAACTTTGGTTTCACGAATGTGACGGAAAAATGCTTAAATGTAAGTAAAGTTAATTGCCTGTGCTAATCCAGACGAGTTTTTATTCTGGGATAGCTTCCACCTAACCACAGCTGCCAATCAGATCCTAGGGGAATCCACAATAGCCGCACTGAAGTCCCTAGACAAGGCTGAGCCCAAAATAGCCGCATTGAAGTCCCTAGACAAGGCTGAGCCCAAAATAGCCGCATTGAAGTCCCTAGACAAGGCTGAGCCCAAAATAGCCGCATTGAAGTCCCTAGACAAGGCTGAGCCCAAAATAGCCGCATTGAAGTCCCT
>NZ_JAAHHZ010000299.1:0-5552 GCF_010672005.1 Moorena sp. SIO4A5
TTATTACTTTTCCTGGTTGTGCCTCTATATGCAACAGTACGCTATAGCGATATTTATTCAGTTCATTGTGTTCTGTTCCCCTCTGTAAACGGATTTGTACATGAGTTATTTCTGGATGTTTTTCTTTAAGAGCTACAAACAACTCTGGTGACACTAACAACTCTTTCTCCTCCTCCATTTGTCTGTCTATCTTTTCTAAGAGTTGTTGTCGTGACAATGAGGGAGTTGCTTGATATAGTTGCACCGAACTGTGAAAGGCTCTCATTAATGGGAAACTGCGGATATCCCCTAAGACAATCATCCCTCCTGGTTTGACTACCCTGATACTTTCTTCTATTACTTGCAACAGATACTCAACACTAGGGAAATACTGAACTATGGAACTCAGCAATACAACATCGAAACTGTTATCTGCTATATCAGCCATGTTATCCGCTCGTTTCTGTGCTAAGGAAACATCACCATATTTGTCTGGTTCCTGTTCTATTTGTTGTTTGATGTATTCTAATGAAACATTGGATATATCTGTACCATAATAGTTTTGTGTCTGGGGTGCGATTTGAAATAGCAGCATTCCTGTACCACAACCTATTTCCCACACACTCTCTGGTTTCTGGGCTAAGACTTGAGTTACTATATCCCCTGCCCAGATGCGCATTTGCTCTACTGGTATGGGTTGGTTGTCGTAACTGCTGCGCCAACCAGCAATGTTGAAAAACGGGTCAGTGAATTGTCCTAGTTCTGAATGAATTCTTTCATTAAATACTTCTTGCCAACTGTCGAGTTGATTCTCTAATAGTTCTCGGTTTTTTGATACTTGCTTGCTTCTCTGGCTATCAATTTCTTTGCTACCCCACTGACGTAATCCATAGATGTTATATATCTGCGTCTTTTCTAAGAAAGTTTCTTGCTGGATTTTTAGCTGATATCCTTGAGCTTTTAGCAACTCCTCCACTGCCGCTAATCTGCCATTTATATCATGCACTTCCACTACTATCTGTTTGATTTTCGACCAATCCTCTGATTCAATACCTTCTAGCACCTCTAACTCACTTTTTTCTACATCTATTTTGAGTAAATCTATCTGTTCCACCCCCTGCTCTCTTATTACTTCTGATAGGGTTCTTAACTGGCAATTAACTTGTTGCTGTGTTTGGAACATATAGCTACTCACTTGTTCGAGTTCTTGACTCGATAACTTGCTTTGTTCCCCAGTCTCCTTTTGTTTGTTGCTCAAGAAAGTTTTCATCATTTCTTGTTCTTGGTTTTGGTCTGCGTATAGTCCAGACACTACTGAATTCTCTGGGTAATAGGTAAAGGTCTCCATTCTGGTTTGGTTTGATAGACCACATTCAAATAGCTTTACCTTTGAAATATACAGCTCTGTGTTCATTTCCAGTACTTTAAACACTGGCGGTATTGGTTCAAACGCAAATATCTCTAAATCTTTCACCTGTTGCGATGCAAACAGACTGAACATCCCAATATTTGCTCCTACATCAAAGATACAATCTCCTTCATTAATCCTTATTCCATGCTGAAAATATTCCGCATTTTCAAATATCTCTTGGTACAAAAAGTCGGTTTCATTTTGATTTAGATGAACGATTACCATGCCATTAGGTAAGTGATACTGGTAACCAGTTTTTAGTCTTCCTTCTTGTTCCCATTGCAGCAGTTGTTTTACTTGTCTACTTCCCTTATAATTCGGCACTATATACGCCACTAACTGCTGCTGTCCTACTTGATTTTCTCTGAGTGTTACTAATGTTTCTTCTACCCCTGGATGTTCTTCTATGGCAGATTCTATTTCTCCTAACTCAATCCTAAAACCCCGCATCTTTACCTGGTGGTCTATGCGACCCAAAAACTCTATATTCCCATCTGGTAAATATCGAGCTAAATCTCCTGTTTTATAAAGTTTGGATTTTTCAGTATCTTGGGATTGGTCGAAGGGGTTGGGAATAAATTTTTGTTGTGTTAATTCCTCTCGTTTTAAGTAACCTCTGGCTAAACCTGCACCTGCGATGTGTAATTCTCCTGCTACTCCAATAGGCACTGGTTGTTGATGTTGGTCTAAGATATACATTTGTATATTAGCTATGGGGCGACCTATGGGAATTATTTTCTGCTGTTTATCTGGCACACATGGCCACCAAGTCACATCGATCGCTGCTTCTGTGGGTCCATAGAGATTATGCAACTCACACCCTAGTTTCTCAAAGAATTTTTCCTGGACTTGAACTGATAAAGCTTCTCCACTACAAATGACTCGCTTGAGACTACTGCAATCTTCTAACTTATCTTCTTGTAAAAACACTTTGAGCATTGAAGGTACAAAATGGAGTGTAGTTATCTGTTCTTGAGCAATTAAGTCCCTGAGATAACCACTATCTTTGTGTCCTTCTGGTTTCGCCACCACCAAAGTTGCTCCCACTAATAATGGCCAGAAAAATTCCCATACTGAGACATCGAAACTGAATGGAGTTTTTTGCAGAATCTTATCCGATGATGTTAAGCTAAATGCATCTTGCATCCACAACAAACGATTGCAAATCCCGCCGTGGGTATTCATTGCTCCTTTAGGTTTTCCTGTGGAGCCTGAGGTATAGATAACATAAGCCAAATTCTGGTAATTGACTCCACTGAATGGATTCTCTATACTCTGTGAACTAATAGCTTCCCCATCTTGTTCCCAACAAACTAGCTGTGCCTGATGTTCTGGCATTAATTTCATCAGTGCTGGAGTTGTCAACAACACTAATACCTCTGCGTCTGCCAGCATATAAGCCAACCGTTGCGGTGGATAACTAGGGTCGATTGGCACATAAGCTCCTCCAGCTTTGAGTGTGGCTAATAAAGCAATTACCATCTCAACAGAGCGCTCGTAGCAAATTCCTACTAAAACTTCTGGTTTTACTCCTAAATGTTGTAAGTAGCGAGCGAGTTGGTTGGCTTTGCTATTCAACTCAGAATAAGTCAGCTTTTGCTCTTCAAATACTACTGCTACTGCTTCAGGGTTTTTTTCTACCTGAGCTTCAAATATCTCATGGATACATTTGTCTGTAGGGTAATCTATTTTAGTATTGTTCCACTCTACTAACAACTGCTGTCTTTCTGCTTCACTTAGCAGAGGAAGTTGTCCTACTCTCTGCTCTGGATTACTCACAATCAAGGCTAACAAATTTTCAAAATGATCAGCCATTCGGGCAATAGTATGCTCATCAAATAGGTCAGTATTGTATTTTAAAACACCAGTTACATAAGAGTCTTCTTCGAGCATTTCTAGTAACAAATCGAACAGACTTTCATACTGATCCAATATAAACGGTTCTACCTTAAGCCCTCCCCAATCTACTAAAGCTTTTGTTCTGTTAGTTAACAGCTTTCTTATATCTTGAGATTGCTGTTGGATGAAGTTCTGTAGTAGAAAAGAAACTTGGAAGATGGGGGAACGGCTGGGGTCTCGCGGTGGTTGTAACCGTTCTACCAATAACACAAAGGGATAATCTTGATGAGCTAGTGCCTCAAGCACTGTGTGGCGCACTTGGGAGAGGAAGTCTGTAAAACAAGGATTCCCTGACAAATCTGCCCTCATCACCACTGAATCAACAAAGTAACCCACGATGGGGGCAAACTCTGCTTTACTTCTGCCAAAAGTGTGAGAACCCACTAAGACATCCTTTTGACCACTGTAACGAGATAGAAGCACTTGAAAAACAGCTAACAGGAGCATGTAAAGAGTTACGTCTTCTTTTTGAGCCAGTGTCTTCAGTTGCTGAGTCAGCTTTTCAGATAACTTGAAAGGGTAGCTACCACCGTTATAGGTCTGTATTGGCGGCCGTTTTCTGTCTGTGGGCAAGTTTAATACAGGTAATTCTCCAGCCAGTTTTTGTTGCCAATAGTCCCAGAGGCTTTCTCCTTCTTGACTCTCTACTAACTCCCTTTGCCAACGAACGTAATCTTGGTAAGAGTGCTTCAGTTCTGGTAGAGATGCCTCTACACCAGCACGTTGAGCTTGGTAGAGTTGTGGCAGTTCTTTGATAATCAAATTCATTGACCAGCCATCCCAAGCAATGTGGTGTATCGTTAACAATAAAACCTGCTCTTGCTCTGAGCAAGTGAAGCACCTGACCCGCATTACTGGTTCTTTTTCCAAGTCAAAGGGATGTCGATGAGCTTCTGTCACTCTTTTGTGCAGTTCATCTTCACTCCAGGTAGTAGCATCAATTTGCAAGAAGTCTAACTCTTGATTTTGATGCACCTGTAAAACTGCTTGTTCGCTGACTTTCGGAAAGGTACTCCGCAGTAGCGGATGGCGTTGCCTTAGCACTTTAAAAGTTTGCTGCCAAGTAATTATATCTGCTTGGGAGTAAATGCGAATTGCAAATGATAAATTATAATGATGACCCTGAGGTGCTAGTTGCCATAAAAACCAGATATTCTTTTGACCGTAGGACAGAGGATATACTTGCAATATATCTGGCTGTTCCTGGAGTAATTGTAAAATTTGAGTTTTGTGCTGCTTCAGTTGAGCAATAACATCGGGAGTTAATACCTCTTGGGAACCTCCCGTACGCAATTTTTCCCCATCACACCATAATTTTACCCCTTTGAGAGAGATATTTTGTAAAAATTCTACTAAGTTCATAGTTCTACCTCTATCCAATTACTATCTTTGACGTTATCTGGCTCAAGTTGCCCTTGATTATTTAATTCAATAGTTTGATTTTTATCTGTTTTAATTATCAGTTGTTGTTTAATCTCAGTTGCTAGAGCTACAATGGTGATTCCTTCCATAAATCTGGTAGCCGGAATATCCACTAGCAGCTCAGTTTGAATCTGATTTCGTAATTCCACAGCCATCAATGAGTCAAGTCCCATCATAGTTAGAGATTTTTCTAACTCTATTTGAGAGAGGTTCATACCCATAATATGAGCAATTTTGCTTTGGACATAAGAGGTCAGTAGCTTTTCTTTTTCCTTATCTTCTGAAGCTAGATTTAGCTGTTCTAGAATCTGATTGTTCTGACTCTGTTCTACCGTTTTTGTGGTAAAAGTTTCTAAAAATGGGAGCTTTCCCAATCCTGGCATCTGCCTAAAAAACTCCGACCAATTAACTGGGAATACCCCTACTTGGCTTTGAGACCCTGATAACAATGAACCTAATGCAAGCATTCCTGATTCGGGTTGAATGGCCACTACCCCGCTACTCTGCATTCGATTTTGATGTTCCTTTGCTAAACGAGCTGCCATTCCTGCTGTTGCCCATGCTCCCCAGTTAATGCTTAATCCTGGTAATCCCTGACCTCGACGATAATGGGCTACTGCATCCATAAAACCATTAGCTGCGGCATAGTTTCCTTGACCTGGTGAACCCAACATCGAAGCCATCGACGAGAAACAAACAAAGAAATCTAAGGGTAAATCTTGGGTGAGTTGATGTAAATGCCAAGTCCCTGCAACTTTTGGTGCCATCACTTTAGTAAACTGCTCCCAACTGAGGTTTTGCACTAAGCCATCATCCAATACCCCGGCTGCATGAATCACTC